>JAFMFP010000014.1 GCA_017856055.1 Fidelibacterota bacterium
CAAGAGATTTTTAATTAAGTTAAAAGCAACAATCATCAATATTAAAATACCAACAAATCCAAATTCTTCTGCTATTACTGATAAAATAAAGTCAGATTCCTGAACAGGTAGAAATTTCAGCTGTGTTTGAGAACCCTGCTGCCATCCTTTACCCCAAAATCCACCTGAACCAATTGCAGTTATACTTTGGATTATATGATAAGCTGAACCCATTGGATCAAGATCAGGATTTAAAAATGTAAGAATTCTATCTTTTTGATATTCAGCTAAACTATTCCAAAAAATAGGAGTCAACAGCCCTACAAAAATGTTAGCAAAATAAATTATTGTTTTTTTTAATAGATTGACCTCAAAGGTTAGAAAAATGATGAACATTACTATTGCCCATAAGTAGAAAATAACTAAGTTTGAAGCTGCTATTATTGTAATAAATGGAGCAATCATCAAGAAAACTGTAAAAGTATTTACTCCTGACCATAATAGCATAGGAATTAAAGGAGCAAAGATAATAATTGCAGTTCCTAAATCAGGTTGTTGAAGAACTATGAAGCAAGACATAAAAGTTATTAGCGTCGGAAAGATGATTGTTCTTGACTCTTTTACCTCAAGGTGATGATTTGATAAAAATTTTGCTACTACTAATACCGTCGTAAGTTTTAAAAACTCAGACGGTTGAATATAAAAGAATCCAAAATCAATCCACCTGTAAGTATACTCAATCTTTGGAAATAAGAAAGGAATTAAACACAAACAATATGATAAAATATAGATAATTGAAGAGTAATCATGGATAGATTTTATTTTGAACTCTTTTACAAATAGAAAAACTACAAATGCAAATAAGATAAAAATGCTTTGCCTTGTAAATGGGCTATTCAAAGAAATAGGATTATTTGAAATGCTATAAAGAGTTAAAAGGCTTAGAGCTGTTAAGGTTAAAATTGAAAGAAAAATAGTTGTAAAGTTTTTTTGGTTTTTACCGAACTTACTTAACATCTGAACTAACCATATAATTTTTACTATAAATTATTTTCTTAATTATTTCTCCTGCAATTGGAGCTGCTATTGCTCCTCCCCCTCCTCCATTTTCAACCAAAACAACTAAAGAATAAATCTCATCATTTTGCACGAAATAGCCTATGTACCAAGCGTGGGGCTCTCCTTGAGAATTTTCAGCAGTACTTGTTTTTCCAAAAGACTGAATACTACTATCTTCAACTTTTGCTCTCCATCCAGTCCCATAATTATTGTTTACTACATCATATAGTCCATTTTTCAAAACTCTCCATGAATCGCTTGAAATTTCAAGATCAGTATAATAAGTAGTTGATTTATCTTTATTTAGTTTTAATGTAGGGACATCTTTTCCAGAGAGAGCAACAATATTGATGAATTTTAAAGCTTGAATAGGTGTGATTAGAATATCTCCTTGCCCAAGAGTCATATTAAGCAGGACTCCTCTTTCAGACCATCCCCATCGACCATAAGTGTTGCTGAAAAATTTACTATCAGGTATTAAGCCTCTTTTTTCATTTGGTAAATCTATTTTTGTTAAATCATTGAAGCCAAAATCTTTAGCTGTTTTGACCCAGTTCTCAAGATTTAATAACTGAACAGTTTCATAAAAATAAACATTACAAGATTGAGCAATAGCTGAAAATAAGTTTACTATACCATGACCCTCTTCTTTCCAACATTTAAAAACTAAAGAACTTCCAGGAGGCGAATAGCTACCTGAACATAATAGCTCATCTTCAGGATTGAGTTTTTTCTGTTCCAATAAATTGAGTGCAGTAATGATTTTTAATTGAGAACCTCCAGGATAAAGACCTGAGATAGATCTATTCAATATAGGGTTTTTATCATCTGAAATAATTGATTTCCATTCATTGCTATCTGTTTCTCCTCTAAAAATATTTAGATCATATGACGGAGAACTAACCATTGATAATATCTCTCCAGTTCTTACATTAGATGTTATAATAACTCCTGGTTTATTACCCAATAACTCCTTTGAAAAATCTTGAAGCTCAGAATCAATGGTTAAATTTAAATTTTTACCTGGATATGAAAGCTTATTTTCAAGACTTAAATTGTTAATCTCCCTTCCATAAGTATCAACTTCCACATATTCAATTCCTTTAGTATATCTTAAATCACTTTCATACTGTTTTTCTAATCCTTCCCAACCTACAAGCTCGCCAGCTCTATAAATCTTTTCTGAATCTAGGTTTTTTAAATATTCCCTATCGATTTCTCTCAAATAACCTAAAAAATGATCATTGTTACTATTTGAATTGTAAATTCTTTCATCAAACCTTTCGTACTGAAAGCCTGGAAAATCCAACCTCATCTCTTCAATAGTGACGATTTCTTCATAGCTAAGATTTTTAGCAATAATAGTAGGCAAAAATCTTCCTCTGTTGTATTTCTTGAATCTTTGTTCTAACTCATCTACTGGAGTATTTATGATTTGCGAAATCTTTAAAAATTGTTCCTGTTGATTCTTCATTTCATAAGGAGTAACAGTCAATATGTATGTTGGGAAATTTTCTACAAGAATTTTTCCATTCCTATCAAGAATTAACCCTCTAGGAGCATATGTTGTTCGAGGCTTTACTCTATTCACCTCAGATTTTGAATAATGTTTATTAAAGTCTATTACTTGAATCTGGAAATATCTTGCAATCAGCACAAAAATACATAAAAACAAGATAGAATAAAGTGTCCTATAATGAAAAATGTCTGCTCTATTTTCAATTTTGAGCATTCAAAATCTCATTTTTCAATGATAATAATCTTACAAGAATAAATCCTACAAAAATTGTGTACATTGCCATATATATAGCACCCAAAATAAATTTCAAGTTAGAAAAGACATAGAATTCATATTTAAAAAAGGAAAAAATAAAAATTCCCAAAATAGAAAAAATTATCCAGTAGAAATCAAAATTTCTATAAACAAAATTATTACTCACTTTGGATGCAAAGAAACCAACTACACTAAAGGTTAGACTAGAAATTCCAAAAATAGTACCACTATAAAATATGAGCTCACCAACAAAACCTAAACTAAATCCCAAAAGAGTCGACAAAGTAGCATTAGAGATTGATAAAGATGAAAAAATTATAAATAAAAGTAAAATATTTGGCTGTACGCCATTAATTGAAATAAGTTCTGAAAAAAGTAGTTGCAGCAAAATTGAGATTATTAAATATTTTACATAATCTTTCATTTGTTCTTTAATCCTATAAATACTTGATTAATTCTTGTAAGATCTGAAAAAAGTTTTATTCGAAGAATTTTACTAGTTTTATCTGTGCTATCATAAATTCCAATAACTTGTCCTACAGGAAGATCTTCTGGAAAAAATGGACTTAGATTAGAAGAAAGCACAATATCTTGAATTTTTACTTCAGATGTCCTTTTAACTTCAAAAACTTCACAATAGTCATCATTTACCCATCGAAGAATTCCCTCTACTTCATCAGGAAGTATCTTAACGCTCATTCTGAAATTAACATCACTAATCAACTGCACTTCACTTGCATTATCAGAAACTGATATTACCTTACCAATAATTCCTTTTGAAGACATCACTGGAAAATTAACTTTAACTCCATCAATAGATCCTCTGTCAACTAAAACTGAAGATAAATTTGAGCTAAAACCTCTGGAAAGAATGTCTGCTCCAATGAAATCGATTGAAACTTTCTCCTTTAATTGAACAAAATCTCTTAAGCGTGCGTTCTCAGAATCTTGATTTTTTAATAAGTTTAATTCAAGGTTTAATTTCAAATTTTCCTGAGATAATACTTCTAGTCTTTTAATTAAAAAAGATTGATTATCAATCCAATTAAATGGAGAATATAAAAAAGAAAAAAAATCTAAAGATTTTAATCTAAAATTGTTAAAAAACTCTTTATTGCTTTGGGAGATAAGCAAAAAAGATAATAAGATACATATTGCTAAAGTTAAATTGTCTTTATAATTCTTTAAAAATTTAAAAGAATTCAACATTCTTACAAAAGAACATTTTTGTATTTTTCAAGGTCTTCAATAATTTTTCCACAACCCTTAACAATAGCAAGATGAGGTTCTTCTGCTACATTGACAGGAACGCCAGTTTTTTCTCTCAATACTTGATCAAGTCCTTGTAACTGGGAACCACCTCCAGCAAGAACGATACCTCTATCAATAATATCAGAAGAAAGTTCAGCTGGAGTAGATTCTAATGCCTCTTTTATAACTTCCAAAATTCTTCTGACTGGATCTTTGAGTGCTAACCTAATTTCATCTGCTCGAACATCAATAGTTTTTGGAATACCTGTTACAAGATCTCTACCTTTAACCAAAATATTTTTGGTTGATCTAGATCTCATTGCGGAACCGACAGAAATTTTTATCTGTTCTGCTGTTCTAGTTCCAATTTCTAATTTATGTTCATTTCTAAACCAATGTTGAATTGCATCATCCATTTCATCGCCAGCAACTCTGATTGCTTTTTTTGTAACCACTCCATTAAGAGAAATAACAGCTACTTCAGTTGTACCTCCCCCAATATCTACAATAATGTTTCCTTCAGGCTTGCTTATATCAAGTCCAATCCCAATTGCTGCTGCAACAGGTTCTTCGACAAGGTACACCTCCCTAGCAGCTTGTTTTTCTCCAGAATCTCTTACTGCTCTGCGCTCAACTTCTGTAACACCTGAAGGAACACAAATAACCATTCTTGGTCGAGTAAGACGATTTAAATTTACCTTACGAATAAAACCCTGAATCATTTCATCAACAGCAGTAAAATCAGCTATAACGCCGTCTCTTAAAGGACGAATAGTTTCTATACCTTCATGCGTTTTTCCAAGCATTTGCTTGGCATCATTACCAACAGCCAATACTTCTCCAGTTTTGGTAGATCTAGCAATGATTGAAGGTTCATTTATAATAATTCCTTTTCCAGTTACCCATATCAAAGTGTTTGCAGTTCCTAAATCAATGGCAATATCACCATTAACCCAATTGATATTTTTTTGGAAACTTGACTTAATTTTTTCAATAAAATTCATGTTGTAACTTAACTAACTTTATAATAATTCATTAATATTTTATTTACTTAATCCTTCTTTACTCAATGCGTCTGCTTCTTCATTAAGCTCTCGTCGAACATGTTTAAAAGAAATACTTTCAAAAGAGCTTACAATTTTTCGAACTTCAAGATTCAAAATTTTCAATCTTTCATTTTTAACCTTATAAAGACCATTTAATTGTTTAATAACTAATTCGCTATCTGAAAAAACATTCAAATTTTTAATTCCCAATTCACTGCATTTGAGCAACCCTTCAATTACAGCTAAATATTCAGCTTCATTGTTTGTTTTCTTGCCAACATTTGCAGAAAACTTTAACTGTACTAAACCATCTGAATCATATATAATAAATCCAATTCCAGCGTTAACAGGCTCATGTTGATTATTAAAGTCACAAGCTCCATCAGTAAAAAGAGAAAAAGTTTGAAAATCATCCCCTTTGTTGAGGTCATTTAAAAATTTTAATTCCTCATCATTAAGTTTGTTTTTCAATCTCTCTAAAATCGAAATCATTTTATGCTTTTGATTATCTCTTATCATCTAATAAAAAAATGGAGGGTCTAGTTGATAATTACCAAACCCGTTTCGATCAATAAATACAAAATTCTTATTAATATTATTGTAATACCAAGTTTCAACATTATATGTTCCTTGAATATTAGAATTTCTTGAAATTTCATCAGGTTTTCCAAAAAGAATATAAATCATTCCCATGTCTGATCTCCAACCAAGTGAAGATCCCCTGGAAAACTGGGAATCTGCAAATGATACTCTTTTAAAATATTCTTCAAGCAATTCATTTTCTTTAGTTGTTCTATCTGGGTCTCTTTTTGCCCAGATTTTTTTGAAGAAAGATTCTTTTTCATTATCTTTAATATTTCGATACTCTTTTCTCTCTTCAGCAGAATAGATATAAACCATTTGCTCTAATGCTTGATCTAAATTTGGTATACCAAAAAATTTATAAGAATCTAGCAATCCAAAGTTGTATAATTTTGAAGTTGTCAAGTTATTGTGAGATAAATTTATTTTTATTCCAATATCCTGTCCTTTTGGTACTTTTTCATAAGGAATTGAGATTAATTTGAAATCAAAATTATCAGATAAGATTTTATCATTAATTTCATTAGACCAAATTACCTGTTTTGACTTATCCATTAACTCTATTTTAATTGAATAATCTCCTAAGAATCCTCCGAAATATTGCTTAAAAATCAATTTATTATCAATAGCTTCAACTCTCTCAATATTTGTGGGAAATAAATCTTTTCCGAAACCCCATTCCCCTTCAATGTTTTTGAAAAAAATTGGTTGATAAATTGTTAAGAATTGTGATTTATGGATGGAATCAAAGCTGATTTTTTCCTTTTTTTCACTATCATTTTTAGTGTCTAAATCTTTGAGATAAAAAGTAGATGATATTTTTTTGTTATTATCAACGATATTACTTGTTTTCAAAATTGTAACAATTTTTCTTGAAACAGTGTCATTAAATCTTTCAGCAACAATTTGTTTTTCAAAATTATTTTGATTCAATATTACATCGTCATCTAAAAAAACTATACTAGCTTGGAAATTAGCTTTAAAGGTCTCGTTTTTTAAAAATTGCAGTGAAAGATTGGGAATCTGCATAATTGAAACAATTTCAACTTTTTCATCTTTGTTTGGTTTTAAGAAATTCTCATAAGTGAACAATTCAATATTCTCTCTAAAGTTTTGAGAAAATAAAAAACTAAAAAATAATATTATAAATTTCTTATTCATTTTTGAAATTAAAACTAATTAGACCGTTTTTAGACAATAAGACTAATTTATTATCAATTTTGTATAACTTCACAATAGATTTTAAAAAATCGAATTGATAATAAAAATTTATTCCATAATCATTCAGATTTATTGACATTAAACCATCTTCTAGCGCGATAAAAATACTATCATCAATAGATAAGATATCAAAAACCCTTTTTCCAAAGAAAGTTGAGTTAGGAATTAAATAGTTATCTTCTGCTAAAAATATGCCCTTCTGAGTTAGATAAATAGTCTTTGAGTTTGTAAAGAAAAGTTTAGAGTACAAAATGTTTTCTTTTTTGTCATTCATCAAAGAAATAGAACTCAAATCTAATTCTCTTAATTCACTTGAATCTTCATTAAAAACAAAGATTTTGTAATTCATTAAAAAATAAATATCATCACTGATTATTTCTAAATCATTTACCAGAGCATTAGATAGAAATACTTTTGAAGATAAATCTGAAAGAACTTGTTTTTTAGTCCTTTTATCAAAAGCTGCAATCCCATTAGATGATGATACCCAAATGAAATTGTCTAAGATTTTTAAATTATTTATTCTTCCAATTGGAACACCATCAAACTCATTAATTTCTGAAAATTGATCTCTTGAGATGTCGTAGATTAATAATTGACTATCGCCACCAAACCATACTTCATTTTCTACTTTTAGACTTGAATAAAAGTTCTGATTGTTAAAAACTTGATACTTTTCTGACACAATTTCTTGCAATAAAGCGAAATTATTATCAATTAAAGAAATTGAAAAATTTGAGATAGAAGCTCCTGAAATCCAAATTTTATTATCCTCAACAACTAACGTTTGAGGAAATTCACAACATATACCCGCCTTCAAAACAGAAATATTTTTTGAAAAATCTTCTCCAAAAAGTATATACCCATCTTCAAGTCCTAGCCAAATATTATCATTTGAGTCCTCAAAAAAAGATAGAAACTTTCTAAAATATCCACTTTGATCATATGCACCATTTTTTGTCAACATCCAATTTTCCTTAATGAAATATTCATCAAAATTGATGTCTTGAAATTGAAGTTCTCTTTCATTTATATCCCCCCAATAGATATCACTAGAATCAGGATATGGATAATTGCCCAATAAACTTCCAGAAATATGATCAAGCTTCAAAAACCCAAATGCAGTATCTAACCAGATGTAATCTTCACTAGAACCAATACCAAAAACTTGATTTCCGCTTTTTATTCCTAAATCGTTAAGGTTTCTCGAAATCCAGTTTCCATCAAAGAATTGAGTGTTTTCGATAAATTTATTTCCAATCAACCACAGAATTCCAGTTGATGAATCAAAATAAACATGTTGTACGCTATCAGACTTGAATCCCTGCCCTTTAGTTAATGGAAGATCAAATCTTTTACTAAACTTGTTATATCGAAGAATACCAGCATTATCTCCAGCAAAATAAATATGAGAATATCCTTCTGAAATTGAAGTTATTTGGTTTACTTTTGAAAATATAGTCCAATCGAAAGTAGAAAATCTACTATCAACCTGGGCATTTAAATTACTTAAAAGAGAAAATAGAAAAAAAGAACTAAGTAACAATTTTCTTTTAATTTCTATTTTTTCTCCTAGTATCACCTTTTCTAACTTTTGAAATATGTCCATTATCAAGATAAAAAATTACATTACAAAATTGCTTAAGAAAAAAGTCTGTAGTAGAAGATAAAATAATAGTTGTACCTTGATAATTATTCATTTTTATTATTTTTTTTCGAATCAATGATTCGCTTTTAAAATCGAGGAATAATCCATAATCGTCCACCAACAGAACTCGAGGATCTTTCTCTAAAGCAATAACCATTTTAAGCCAATGTTTTTCACCATCTGAAAGATTGTTGATTCTAATTCTCCACAGTGAGTCCATACCAGAATTTGTAAAGAAATTTGATTTAATTTTTTCTGACTTTTTACCAAAAAGACTTTTTATAAATGACTCAACTGTTGAAGAATCTTTTAATAAATCAACATGAATATAAGCAATGTCTTTTTCTTTTCGAATCTTTCCAAAAAAGTTAGTTGTAAATTCCTTGCCTTGGTATAAAACTTCACCACTACTTTGTTTAATTTCGGCAGACAATACTTTCAATAAAGAAGATTTTCCAGATCCAAGATTTCCACAAATTCCATAGATAAGCCCATTATGAAATTTTAAAGTATTAATTTCTAATACTTTTTTACTCTTAAATGTCAACTTTAGATTGTTGACATCATAAATTTGTTTTAATTCCATTTTTACTCCTTAAAAAATAAGGAACAGATAAAAAATTAACTTTCTAAAAATTTTTCAGCGTCTAAAGCAGCAATACATCCTGAACCTGCTGCAGTAATTGCTTGTCGGTATATACTATCCTGTACATCTCCACAAGCAAAAATGCCTTTCACATTAGTTTTCGATGAACCTGGTTTTGTAACTATATAACCGTTAGCGTCAAGCTCAATAATTCCTTTGAAAATATTAGTATTGGGTTCATGTCCAATTCCATAAAAAATTCCAGTACATTCGAAATGGATTATTTCTTCAGAATTGGTATCTTTAAGAGATAAACCTATAACTCCATTTTCTTTATCTCCTAAGATTTTTTCTACAGTTTTGTTCACAATAAATTCAATTTTTGGATTTGATTGAGCTCGATCAAGCATGATTTTAGAAGCTCGAAATTCTTCTCTTCTATGAATTATTGTTACCTTTTCAGCAAACTTAGTTAAAAATATAGCTTCCTCCATGGCAGAGTCACCTCCACCAACTACGACAATGTTTTGATCTTTAAAAAAATATCCATCACATGTTGCGCAAGTACTTAAACCATATCCCAGTAAATCTTCTCCTTCAATTCCCAACATTTTTGCTGATGCTCCAGTAGAAATGATCACTGATTCAGCTAAAAACTCTTCGTCTTCGACATAAACCTTAAAGGGTTGAGTTTGAAAATCAACTTTACTAACATTTTTGAACTGGGTTTCAGCCCCAAATTTGACCGCTTGTTTTCTGAATAAATCCATTAATTCTGGACCCATAACTCCTTCGGGAAAACCAGGAAAATTCTCTACATCTGTAGTGATTGTCAACTGACCCCCAGGTTGATTTCCTTCAAAAACTAATGGAAATAAGTTCGCTCTTGAGGCATAAATAGCTGCAGTTAAACCAGCAGGACCAGAACCTATAATGATAATTTTATGAATTTTATCTGTCACTTAATTTTAGTTAAAATTAACCGTCAATTAATGAATTGGTTAATAATGCTCTTAAGAACTTGTTCAGATAGCAGACCGACCTCCTGACGAACTATCTTACCCTCTTTAAAGAACAAAAGAGTAGGAATACTTCTTATTCCGAATTTTACAGGGGTTTCTTTCACTAGGTCGACATTAACCTTACCTATAGTAAGTTTATCGCCAAAATCAGCCGAAATTTTATCTAAAATAGGTGCTATAGCTTTACAAGGACCGCACCATTCAGCCCAAAAATCAACAATTACTAAAGTTGATGAATTAATGACAATATCTTCAAAGTTATTATCATTCACTTCTATAATTCTATTAGACATTACTTTTCCAAAAAATTAATTAATCTTATAAAGGAATTTATACAGATTTAAGGACTTTGAACAATAAAAGTTGATTCTAAAGTATAATTTTTAAAAATCTTCTTTTACCTACCTTAACAATAACTTCTTTTTCTTGAATATTTTTCAAGTCAAACAGAGGATCTTTGCAAGGTTGATTATCAATTTTAATTGCATTCTGAGTAATCAATCTTTTTCCTTCTCCTTTACTCTCAATTAAATTTTTTTCGAGCAATATGTCCAGCAATAAAGTAGTTTGGCTAACCTGATAATTTTCTACATCTTCTGGTGTGGATTTATTAATAAAGATTTGATCAAACTCTTCTTGAGCAATAACGGAATCTTTCTCTGAATGATAGCGAGTAATTAACTCTCGAGCAAGTTGCCTTTTGATATCTCTGGGGTTGATTGACTCATTAACCAGTTGATTTTCAATATTCTCTACTTGTACAGAATCGTAAAATAAAGAAAGCTTAAAGTATTTAGGTATCATAGTATCATTAATTGACATAATCTTACCAAACATCTCTGATGGAGAATCAGTTAAACCAATATAATTGCCATAAGACTTGGACATCTTCTCAACGCCATCAAGCCCCTCAAGTAAAGGAAGAGTAATGATAATTTGAGGATCTAAATTATATTCTCTTTGGAAATCCCTTCCAACTAATAGGTTAAACTTTTGGTCCGTTCCTCCCAGTTCAACATCTGCCTTAATTTCAACAGAATCCATAGCTTGAGCTAAAGGATATAAAAATTCATGAATTGATATTGGAATTTCTGATTCAAATCTTTTAGTAAAATCGTCTCTCTCAATCATTCTAGCAACAGTATATTTGCTACTCATTTCAATAACATCGTTAAAGTTCATTTTGCTAAGCCAAGTACTATTATATAATATTTTAAGATTATTAACATCAAGTATTACTTTAGCTTGTTCAATGTATGTTTTAGCGTTAATTTTTACTTCTTCAAAAGACAGTTGAGGCCGCGTTTTGTTACGCTCAGATGGATCGCCAATCATTGCTGTGAAATCACCAATGACAAGTATTGCTTGGTGACCAAGGTCTTGAAAATCTCTTAATTTTTTTAAAACAACGGCATGGCCAATGTGAAGATCAGGTCTGGTAGGGTCGCATCCAAGCTTTATGTTTAAAGGAGTATTGGTCTTGATTGATTTTTCAATTTTATTTCTTAATTCATCTAAAGGGATAACTTCTTCAGTTCCCTGGGAAATAATTTCTAATTGTTCGTCAACAGATAGCTTAGTCATCTTCTCCTCTTCAGTTCTCTACTTGCTTCTCTTTCAAGGTCTTTGTTTTTTAGCGATTCTTTTTTTTGAAAATTTTTCTTACCTCTTCCTAAAGCAATTTCAATTTTTGCTTTACCTCCTTTAAAATAAGCTTTTAATGGGATAATTGTTAAGCCTTTTTGCATCACGCTATTCTGCAACTTTATAATCTCTTTTTTATGTAATAACAGCTCTCTAACTCTAAGTGGATCATGACCAGAGAAACCTGTATGAGAATATTCACTTATATGGGAATTAATTAAGAAAACTCTAAAACTCTTAATGGAAATAAAGCTTTCATTAATGGTAATTTTTTTTTCACGCAAGCTCTTTACTTCACTGCCTTTTAGAATTATTCCTGCTTCCAATTTGTCAATCAATTCGTAATTAAAAAGTGCTTTACGATTGGTGGTTATTATTTCAATTTTTTGTACCATAAAAAAAGTTTTATATTTTTATTATTAATTCTTTAAATATTAATATTGTTGAGTTTATATACTTTTCAACATAATGTTAATAAAAATTGTGTGTTAATATTTTTTTTATTAATTTACTTATGAAATTAATATGAAATTCCCATTATGAGTAGTATTTATAAACGTAAAAGAAACGGAAAATTTGATGGTTATGTAATGTATTCAACCTATGCTTTTGATCCGATCAAAAACAAAAAAAGATATTTTAATATAACAATTGGAAAGCTTGGCCCTACCCTTTCATGGAATGATTGCATTAAAAAGAAAAAAGATTTAGATCGCAGTTTCCTAAATCAAAAACAAACCAAAAATGAAATGATTTTAAGCCAAGCAATAAAAACTTATATTGAATTCAAAAAAAATAATAATTCTAAAATTTCTGCTACTTCAATAAAGATTCTAAGCTATCATTTAATCAAATTTCAAAAAATATTAAACAAACGCTATGGAATGGGTATTAAAACAAAGCATATTGAATTAAAAATGTTAGCTTGGTACTTTGCTTTGAGACAATCTCAATTAAAGGAAAGCTCTCTTGAAGTTCATCGTAGAATAATCTTTAGTTTTTTAGATTGGACTAAAAATAGCTGAGCGAGTGACGCGATTCGAACGCGCGACCCCAACCTTGGCAAGGTTGTGCTCTACCAGCTGAGCTACACTCGCATACATCGTCATAATAAAACAAAAAAAGTTTTATTAAAAGAAAAATTAGTTCAATTTTTTTAAGAGTCTCTTCCTAGAGGAAAATCTGCTTTTTCAGCAATTTGATTAATAAACGATGCAATTTCTTCGTCATCAGGAATTGTTGGAGACAAAGGAACGCTAAAAAATATACTTCTATTTGAGATTCCAGCTAAAGCTTGACCTAACTCAACAGCCTCTTTTTGATATTTCTTAATTAAGTCTAAGACATTTGGCTGATCAGCATATAATGATTCTAAGGTTTTTTTAGGATCTTTTGCTTGTAATCGATTTAAACGAAAATCAATTTCTTGAAGTCTATTAAAACGCGCAGAAACGTCAGTAATTTCTTTATTGGAATCTTTTACTCGTATATCAAGAATACTAAGGTTTTTACCTTGAACTCCACCAGCATAAATTTTTGGACCGTATTCGCTTTGTTTCGTTCTTGGTCCTGTAATACTGGTAGTACCGCTTAAAAAGATAAAATCTGCATCTTTAAAAGATGAAGCTAAATCAATTTGGTTCTGCTCAGACAAATTTATCAATAGAACTATTAAATCAACAGAATCTTGAATTTCATTGATATATCTGTTCCCAACTTCTATGAAGTTTTCATTGATAATTGATTCATACCTCGTCGCTTCACTTAAACCTATAAATCCAATTTTAAAATCACCCTCTTCAACAATTTGGTAGGGTTTAAACATAAGATTTCCAGATTCTTTATCTCTTAGGTTGGCAGAAATAAATGAAACACTTGATTGATTTGTTATTTCAACTAAAAACTCTTTTCCGCCTTTAAAATCATTAGAACCTATATTGACAACATTGTGATTAAATTGCTCAAGAATATCAACTAGATGTTTAGCTTTAAATTTTCTTTGCTCCATTGATAAATTATCTGGATTGATTCGACTATCATTATAAAAAATATTTCCTGCATCCACTAAAATAGCTTCTCGATCTGGCATCATCTTTTTAAGAAAGAAAGATTTTCTAGCAAAACCTCCTAATGGGTTTTTAGGGCACCCACAGTCGAAATATTCTGAAAAAACATTTGCTGTAGAAACAATAGAAACTTCCTCAGCATTTTGATCTTGTGCAAAAGTTTGAGCAAGTAAAAGAACACTAAAAAAAACTCTTAGTAGTTTTATCATTTTTTCTCCAAAATTGTTTCTAATTCATCCATTAATTGATTCATTTTTCTTGAAACTGCTTCAAAAGGTTCAGAGGTTGTCATATCTACTCCTGCAAGATTTAATAGTTCTACAGGATAGTCTGAACTTCCACTCGATAGGAAAGAGATAAACCCATCGATTCCTTCCTGACCTTCTTTTTGGACGCGTTCAGAAATTTTTTCTCCTGCAGCAAAAGAAGTTGCATAAGCATACATGTAAAAATTATAATAAAAATGAGGTATTCTTGACCAAGAATATGCTTCTTCATCTGTTAACTCCATACTAGGACCCCAATACTTTTGATACATTTTACCGAAATTATCAGTTAAAAAGTCTTCAGTTAAAATTTGACCATTCTCAGCAGATTCATGCATAAATAGTTCAAATTCAGCAAATCTTGCCTGCCTATAATATGTCGAACCAATATTCTGAATATAGTTTTGAAGTAAAACAGCTTTCTCTTCATCATTGGAAACATTATCCAATAAATAGTCCATTAATAATGATTCAGTAGTAACTGAAGCTACTTCCGCATTAAAGGTATCATAACCATAGTATGGATATGGTTGATTTTTTTGGCTTAAATAAGAATGGTAAGCATGTCCAAGCTCGTGCGCCAAAGTAAAGATATCATCTAATGTACCTGCAAAATTCAATTTAATCCTTGGATCGAGCCCCCAAGTTGAAGACATATATGCTCCACTCTCTTTTCCTTGATTTTCAAAAACGTCTATAAGATTCTCTTGATACATTCTTTCAGTAAAAGCCTGAAGCTCTCCATTATTTGCCTGCAACAACGGTTGTAAAGCGCCAATAACGATTTCTTGGGCTTCTTCATAGGTATATTCGCGAGAATAGTCTGCTAATGGTGCATAGGTATCAAAAGGCTTAATTTTGTCTAAATTGAGGTATTTTGCTTTAATTGAAGCCCATCTATGTAATGGCTGAAGATTATTATTAACGCTATTAATTAAATTTTTATAAATCTCAGTTGAAATACCGGAACCTTTCATTTTTGCTTCGAGCGCATTTTCATAACCCCTCGCAGAAGAATAAAAGATATTGCCATCGATGTTACCCTTCATTAGAACTGATAAAGTATTGATAGACTCCTTAAATGGCACATATAAAGCCTTATACATGTCTTCTCTAACTCTTCGATTAGGGGATTTAGTATATTTACCATATCTACCTTCAGACATAGTTAGTTCGATGTTATTCTCATCTTTAAATGTACCCCAAGTAAAATCCGTTGCTTTCATAATGTCATAAGCTTCATTGGGAATTCCAGATAATTTTCTAGTCATTGACAACAATCTTTCTTCATTTTCGCTTAATGTATAAGGTTTTGCAATATAAATATCTTTAAACTGTTTTTCGTACAACCTTAAATCAGGTTCAACCATCATAAACTCTTCAATTTTTGAATACTCTGCTTCTAATAGTTCGGGTACATAAAAGGCGTTCAATTGACTAGATTTAATAGCAATATTTCTGATCTCTTGAACCATCACTTGATAAGTTTCATTGGTAAGGTCTGCGTTTAATGAATTTGAAGCATAATGGTAAAGTCTTCCAAAATACTGATTAATTTCTTCATCCAATTTAAGAGATGATAATAAGGTTTGAGGATTCGAAAGTAATTTACCTTTAAAGGAAGTCATTTTAGGATACAACTGTTCTAAGACGCTTAATTCTTTCCTCCAAGCTTCATCATTTTCATATACTACTGTTAGGTCCCATTTATACTTTGAATCAATCTCTGACCTTAGAGGAACTTGAGCGGATTCAGAAGGACTATTAGTTGAGCAAGACATGATGGTGAGAAGATAAATAAATAAAATTCTAAAATACATATTAAATTCCTTTATTGATGATCTAAAACAAAATTATAGTGATAAACCAATGAAAAAGAAACAAAAAATCGGACTTGCTCTAGGAGGTGGAGCAGCTCGAGGCTTTGCACATATTGGAGTAATTAAAGCATTGGAAGAATTTGAAATTCCAATCGATCTCATATCAGGAACAAGTATTGGTTCATTCATTGGTGCACTTTATAGTGCAGGAAATCTGAAAGAATTTGAAAAAGAAATCAGATCAAAAAATAGTTTTATGCGCGATGTATTATTAAAACTTGATCCTACATTTCCAAAATTATCTTTAATGAATGGAAATGAAGTGATAAAAATCTTCAAATCATTATCTTCTGCACGGACTTTTGAAGATTTATCAATTCCATTAACTACTGTGACTACTGGTATAGAAAAAAATGAAAAAATTGAATGCAGTGATGGAGATTTAATCAATGCGATTAGAGCAAGCATAGCTATTCCTGGAGTACTTTCTCCTGTCTACATTAATCAACGACTTTGTGTTGATGGAGGGTTAGTTGATCCAGTTCCAGTTGAATCTCTTTATAATATGGGTGCAGATATCACAATAGCAGTCAATTTGTATGGATTATATTCTTCAAAACATAGTCAAGAAAATTATAATATTATAGACATCGTGGATCGTTCTGCTAAAATTATTTTAAACAATATTACTCAATTGAGTTTTAAAATCCATTCTCCTGATATATTGATTGAACCTCCTATAGATGAGTTCAAGGGATGGGATTTTCATAAATCTTCAGATTTAATTGAGATAGGATATCAAGAAACAAAGAGAGTTTTAAATAATAATCAAGAAACTCTAATGAAAATTATAAATCTAACTGATCCTTATTAATAATTTTCACCTGCATGTCCACTTTTTCAAGAGGATTATCTCTCAAGTCTTTTTCTAAATTAACTATAGCGTCTATCGTTTCTAAGCCATCAATTACCTGGCCAAAAACAGTATAGTTATTGTCTAAAAATGAAGCGACATCATGGCAAATAAAAAACTGACTGCTCGCACTATTGGGGTCATTAGTTCTTGCCATCGAAAGCGTTCCTTTTACATGAGGTGTTGCATTAAATTCTTGAGGAATCAACCACGTTGAAGAATCATTTTCATCTCCAATTCCAAAGAATTTTCCAGCTCTACCCCCTGTCCCATGAATTGAACGATCATCTAGTTTTGAATTAGGGTCTCCACCCTGAATTACAAAGCCTGGAATGACTCTATGAAATAATGTTCCATTAAAATAACCTTCATTCGCCAAAATTTTGAAACTCTCAACATGCATAGGTGCAATCTCTGGGTAAAATTCAATCACCATATCACCATATTTTGTTGAAATAACCGCTACTTCTTCTACTTTTTTACTTGTCATCATCGATACTCCAATTACAATTAAAATTAAAACTATTAGATATAAAAACTTTTTCATAATTCTACCTTACTTTCATTTCTAATATTGGATGCATTCTCGGTGCATAAATAGCATTGAGGACCTCAAATTGAAGATCAATTTTTTCTTCTCCTCTAGTTATGATAGAAACTTTTGCGCTACCTTGAGGTTGAATCTCTACAATATTTGAATCATTAAAGAAATCAAACTTACTTATATTTTTTAAAATAAATTTTGTATCCGACTTGTTGGATAAGAAAACATTTACTACACCACCTTTTTCTGATAAAGAAATAGAATCAATTAAAATTGACTTTTCAATTAGAGGTAATAGCCATTCATTCCTACCTACTAATGTATTATTATGCCAGACCACTGTTTGTCTATTAAAAAGTGCCTCTTTAATACTTTTTTCATTTTTTTGATTAGAGAAAATTATTGTTACAGGTCTGTGGCCACCCTCTTTCAGATTGTATGTCCAGTCAATGATTCCATGAATATCTGAGTTAGCCATAATAGTTAAATTATAATCTAAAGCTATTCTAAGAGCGTCTTCTGAAAAATTATCTTTGTTTACGATTTCAATACCGTGCAAATAACCCTTTGAAATTAAATCCTTATGGAATTCTGTTAGAGATACAGTAGCACTTGGTTTTTGACCTCTCCAACTATGATTCCAGAAAATAAAAGCTTCCTGTGACATCGCCGCTTC
>JAFMFP010000049.1 GCA_017856055.1 Fidelibacterota bacterium
GTACGAGAACCCGGTGGAGATGCAATTTCAGAATCGATTCGAAAATTACTTCTACATTCAGATGAAAAAATGTCTGATCGAACAGAAGCGCTTTTAATGGTTGCGAGTAGGGCTCAATTAACAGATAAAGTCATTCTTCCGCTATTGATTGATGGAAAATGGGTTATAGCTGATCGTTATGCTGATTCTACCATCGCTTATCAAGGTGGTGGACGAGGCTTAAATCCAAATGAATTAGATCAAATCAATAATTTTGGAACTTATACGTTAACACCGGATTTAACTTTTTATCTAGATTTATCTGTTGAAATTGCCAATAACAGAATGTCAGTTTCTAGAGATAGAATTGAGCGTGAGGGAGAAAATTTTCAGCAACGAGTACGCGATATGTATTTATCTTTATGCGAAAAACATCAAGATCGTTTTATCCTTTTAGATGGATCATTGAAAAAAGAAGAAATCCATGCAAAAGTTTGCGAAGTAGTTAATGAAAGATTATTAAAATGAGAAAAATTAAAAAAAGCGTTTTTGGATTAATATTTTCTTTGTTGTTTATTGGCATTGTTCAAACCCAACAAATGGATATTTATCGAGAAATTGGTCGATCTCAACAGCAGATAATGACTGTTTATAAATATCTTTTAACAGAATATGTCCATGAATTAAATATTTCAGAATTAACCTCAAGAATTATTGATTCTATGCTGCAAAATTTTGACCCATATACTGAGTATTATGAGGCAAAGGATATTGAAGATTTGACTATAAAGACTGAAGGAGAATTTAGTGGAGTTGGTCTTGAAATCTACATGTATGAAGATCAGTTAACGGTTGTTGGGCCTATTGAGGGATCTCCTGCATCACGTTCTGGAATTTATACTGGAGATGCTATTATTAAAATTGACGGAGAACCCACTGAAGGTTTAGAGTTAAAAGATGCTACGGCGAAGATTCGAGGTGAAAAAGGAACCGATGTAATTTTAACTATTCGAAAACCAATCACTGAACAGGTTCAAGATTACACGATTACTAGAGATGTGATTTCTATTAAAGATATTCCTTATTATGGAATGGTGGACTCAAATATTGGATACTTGCGTTTAACTAATTTTTCTTTAAATACAGGGAAAGAGACCTATGATGCAATGACTGATTTAATCAATCAAGGAGCACAAAATATCGTTTTAGACCTAAGAGATAATCCCGGTGGATTACTATCAGCTTCTTTAGAAATTCTAGATCTATTTTTTGAGAAAAATTTAGAGTTAGTTTCGACCAAAGGTAGAAGTGGAAAAAGTATTAAATCATATAAATCATTGAATAATGCAGTGATACCTCAAGAAATTGATTTAGTGGTCTTAATCAATGGTGGAACCGCATCAGCTAGTGAAATAGTTGCAGGTGTCCTTCAAGATTATGATCGTGCTGTTGTCATTGGAGATCAATCATTTGGAAAGGGTTTAGTGCAAACAGTTCTTGGTATCAATCAAGACACTGCTCTAAAAATTACTAATTCAAAATATTATATTCCAAGCGGTCGTTCTATTCAAAAGCAAAAGTTTATCGATGAAGAATTAATCGCTGATAAGGATGCTATCTCTGACTCATTATTTACAACTAAAAGTGGACGAACCGTTTCTGGAGGTGGAGGAATTACTCCTGATATAGTGATTAAAGACGAAGGTTCCTATCCTTTAGCAGCTTCAGCATTAAGAGAAGGAGCTTTTTTTAGATATGTTCAAACTCATACTGATAAATATCAATCTTTTGATGAAGTGACTGCTGATAGCGAACTTTTAAATAATTTTTCAAATTACTTAAGTGAAAATAAAATTTATGGATATATCGAAGGAGAAGATGACTTAAAACAAGCGAAAGAAAAGCTTGCAAAATTGAGCGAAGAGAAAAATATCTTCATCAATAACGCTTTTAATGTAATTGAGAATCAAATTAAGAAAAATCAAGAAATTATGTTTGAAGATGAGAAAGATTTAATCCAACGAATGTTATTAGGTGAGTTTGCTTTCTATTTTGATAGCTATAAAGGACGATATGAGCTCTATTTAAAAAATGATATAGTTTTAGAGGAAGCAAAGCAAGTCTTACTAGATAATAATAAATATTCTTCAATTTTATCAGTATCTGAAAAGTCAGATGTTGCATTGAGTTTAAATTAAAAGTGAAAATATTCAAGCTTTTTACCATCATTGTAATGAGTATCTTCTATATCAATGTTGGTATTAAACATTTCACTGATCCTAACTGGTTTTTGCAAATTTATCCCCCATTTTTACCATTTGGATTAGCAGCGGTTTATATTAGTGGATTTTTTGAAGTTCTTTTTGGCGTCATGTTATTGATCCCTAAAGCACGGTTTTATGCAGGATGGGGGTTAATTATGCTTTTAATTGCAGTTTTTCCGGCAAATATCTATTTAGCGTATACCAACGGTGCTGTTATGAATATTTCTCAAGGATTAGCGTATGCTAGACTCCCAATTCAGGGTGTATTTATTTGGTTAGCGTATTGGCATTCGAAAGATGATTGAAAAGATTTTGAATAAGGTTATGCATTTTTTTGCATGGTTGATTATTTTAACAAAGAAAAAATAGAGGATTTATGAAACGGATTTTAATATTTCTAACAATAATATTCTTAAAAGCATGCGTAGTTCCTGTCACCATTGGGAATACTATTGAATCAACAGCTTCACAAAAAATTCGAAAAGAGAATAGTCCAGAATTGATTTCTCCAGAAATCTATAAAGTGGTTGGAGATTATGAAGATTACCTAGTCATGATTGCTACTTTTAACCCTGGTCAAAGTGATAAAATGCATTATCATGGGAGTTTAATTTATTATGTAATGAATGGTGGTACAGTAGAAGTTACTTTAAAAGATGGGACTATTAATCAGGCAAGCTTAGAAACCGGCTCTATGAATAAACAGGAAGCTGGTACTGAGCATATGGTTAAAAATATTAGTGATAAAATTATTAAAGTATTAGTGATAGAGGAGAAATAATGATGTTTAAAAAATTCATTTTATTTACTTATTTGATAGGAGCAGTTTTTGCAAAGGATATCCAAAAAGTTATATTGATCACTGGAACAGCTCATGGAATCGGAAAATCTACCGCTCAATATTTGCTTTCCAAAGGTCATATCGTTTATGGAGGAGATATTCTAATTGAAGAAAATCTTTATCTTAATGATATTGGTGGTGTTGCATTAGAAATGGATGTGACAAATCAAGAGCATGTTGATAATGCTATCAATCAAATTATTCAAGAACAAGGTAGAATTGATGTTTTAGTAAATAATGCTGGGATTGCAGTTGGAAGTGCAATTGAAGATGTTTCAATGGAAGATGCTCATTATCAATTTGAAGTAAATCTTTTTGGTCTTGGCAGAACAGTAAAAGCAGTTCTGCCACACATGAGAAACCAGAAAAGTGGAACCATTATCAATATTTCTTCTGTATTAGGAAAAGCCTATAATCCTTTATACGGATGGTATGTATCCTCAAAGCATGCAGTAGAGGGATGGTCAGATGTTTTAAGACTTGAAGTAGAGCAATTTGGTGTAGATGTCATCATTGTTGAACCTGGTTTGATAAAAACGAATATTGGAAATTATTCAGCAAGATATTTTGATAAATATAGTAAAAATTCAGAGTACGGTAATTTCTACAATTCACCAGATGATTCTAGCGATAACAAATTTGACGATTATTCTGATCCAATTGTAATAGCTAAAGTCATTGATAAAGCAATCAATGCAAAAAATCCAAAAACACGTTATTCTGCAGGAGCATATAGCTGGATACTTTTGACAATGAGAAGTATATTACCGGATAAATGGTTTGACAGATTAATTTTAAACGTAACAGGTTAAAATAATATTTGAAAATTGGGGCGATTAGCTCAGTTGGTTAGAGTATCTGCTCGACACGCAG
>JAFMFP010000015.1 GCA_017856055.1 Fidelibacterota bacterium
CGCGCGACCCTCAGCTTGGAAGGCTGATGCTCTACCAACTGAGCTACACTCGCAAGCCTGTGGGGAAAGAAGGATTCGAACCTCCGTAGACTCTCGTCGGCAGATTTACAGTCTGCTGCCATTAACCACTCGGCCATTTCCCCTATTCCCATTATTCAAATCCTGATAGTAGGAAAAAAAAATTTTTAAATATCTATTTTTGCTTTAGTGAGCCGGCGAGAGGATTCGAACCCCCGACCCGCTGATTACAAATCAGCTGCTCTACCAACTGAGCTACACCGGCAATTCATATATCATCATCCCCACGCACGCGTAGACAAAAGCGGTGAAATATAATAAATATTATCAGGAAAACAAATTATTTCTTTCTGATAACTTTCGGTCCTTTAGGAGTATCTTCAACAATCCATCCTAGGTTTGACAAGCTATCTCTTACTTGATCAGCTAATTCCCAATTCTTTTCAGCTCTAGCTTGCTCTCTGGTTTGCAGTAAATCTTTTATATTATCTGATAGAGGATTTGATTTACCAACTGATAAACATTGAAATACTGAATTAAATAAATTAATGAAAGATTCAGCTTTCTCTCTTTCAGCATTTTTGAGATTACCAGCACTTGAATTGTTTTTTTTATTGAAGTCATTGATAAAATTAAAAAAAACTCCAAGAGCTTTAGGTGTATTCAAATCATCATTCAAAGCATTTATAAAATCAATTTCTTCGTTTACAAAATCGTAATTTTTAAATTTTTTTGAGTCTAGTCTAAGATTAAAATTATCTATAAATCTTTCAATTTTTGAAATCATTTTCTGCGATTCAATTAACAAATTTTTATTAAAAGTTATTTTAGATCGATAATGAGCAGTCATCAAAAAAAGCCTTATCGATTCTAGAGAAAATTCTTCCTCAAGCGACTGAACACTAAGAATATTTCCTAACGATTTACTCATTTTATCTTCCTCAAGAAGAAGATGTTCTGAATGAAGCCAATATCTTGTAAATATTTTTTTAGATAAAGCTTCGACCTGAACAGATTCATTTTGATGATGAGGAAACTTTAAATCAATTCCTCCACAATGAATATCAATTGAATTTCCAAGAAAATTTGAAGCTATCACTGAACATTCAGTGTGCCATGCTGGTCTACCTTTACCCCAAGGAGAATCCCAAAAAATTTCTTCATCTTCCTTTTTCCAAGCTTTCCACAGTGCAAAATCGCTTTGAAATTTTTTTTCAGAATTTTGATCTTTATGAATCTCTTCATTGCTTACAAATTTATCATAATCGATTTTAGAATTTTTTGAATCAAAATAGACGCTTCCATTAACAACATAAGCAAAATTATTTGATAATAGGTCCTCAATAAAAGAAATCATTTCACTGATATTTTCAGTTGCTCTAATAAAATGAGTTGGGAGTTGGTTATTTAATCTTTTCCATTGATCAATAAAAATAGATTCATATTTACTGGTAATTTTATCATAAGCAACTTTCTCACTATTAGCCCTACTAATAATCTTGTCATCAATATCTGTTATATTAATAACTGACTTAACTGAAAAATCATTTAATTCTAATACTCTGATTGTAAGGTCATAAAAAACAAAAGTTCTAAAATTTCCTAAATGAGGAGCGTCATAAACAGTAGGCCCACAACCATAAAGCAAAACTTGAGAACTATTAATTGGTTTAAAAGTTTCTTTCCTACCAGAAATTGAATTATAAAATTCTATATTATTTTTCATTTGACAAATTAATCAGATTTAATATCATTTTTTCAAAATTTATTCCTGCTTTTTTACTGGCTAATGGGAAAAGGCTGGTTTCTGTTAAACCTGGGAGAGTATTTATTTCTAAAAACCAAGGATTACCATTTCTGTCGATTCTAAAATCTACTCTTGAGTAAACATCACATCCAGTCAATTGATGAATCTTTAAGCTATTTTTAATTAATTTCTCTTCAATACTAGATTCTATTTCAGCAGGACAAAAATATTCAGAAGATCCTTTAGAATATTTTGAACGAAAATCATAAAATTCCCTTTTGGGTTTTATTTCGATTATTGGTAAGGTCTTGCCGTTTAAGATACCAACAGTAACCTCCCTTCCATCGATGAATTCTTCAATTAAAATCTGAGTATCTAGTTCAAAAATAGACTTTAATTTTTTCTCAAAATCGTTAATTAAATCTTTTTTTCTGAATATTCCTAAAGAACTACCCTGTTGATTAGGTTTGACAACATAATCTTGAAAAATAGAAAAATTTGAGTTTTCTATAATATTATCTATTTCTTTGATCTGAAAAAAATCTGGGGTCAAAATGTCATTTTCTTTAGCTAAAATCTTTACTGCTGCCTTATCAAAACATAATTTTGAAGCTTTGGAATTAGAACCATTAAAGGGAATGTTATTCTCTTCAAGAATTCTCTGAATAGTTCCATCTTCTCCAAATGTTCCATGCAAGGCAATGAAAACAAAATCAAACTTTTTAAGAGAATCAAGTGTTGTACCAAATTCTTCATCTTTTAAGATAAAGTGTTCGAAATCTAATGATAGCTCAATACAAGCTTTTGCCACCGCTTCTCCAGATTTTAATGATACCTCTTTTTCAGCGGAATTTCCTCCAGATATAATAGCTATATTGATAAGACCTCCAAAGATGCAGTTAGCAAATTATCGCAAATCAAATCAGCAACATTTTCATCTTTCACTTGAGTTAAATATCTTTCTCCAAAACCAGTTCTTAAAAAAATTGTTTTCATTCCTAATCTTTTTCCAGCAAGCATATCAGAATAAGTATCTCCAATCATCAGAGAATTTTTAAGATTGATGCCAAATTCATTTTTTGCAATATTAAACATTCCTATGCCTGGTTTTCTCATTTCGTCAAATCCTTCTTTATAACTATTGGCATAATAAATTTTTTTTAAAGGAAGATTTAGTTTTTGAAAATCAGAAAATATCTTTTGATTAATTAATTCTAAATTTTCAAGTTGAATTACGCCTGTTTCTAACCCAGATTGATTGGTAACAATAAAGAAATTCTCCGTTAGAGATGAAAAATTTATTAATGCCTCTAGACTAAATGAAAAATATCTAAATTCTTTTAAGGAATTAATATAGCCGAAAAGATCTTCATTGATTGTACCATCTCGATCAAAAAAAATAGCATCAAATTTGGTTATTCTGTCCAATCTATTAATTCCCATTTTGAATCTTGAATCCAATTAAGACTATCTAAATCAAAGCCTGCTTTTCTTAAAATATTTGATTTAAAAATATTTATTCCATCTTGAAAAACTTCTATATACGAGATCAATTCTAATTCTTTATCAAAAACTAGATTAATATTTTGATCTAGATATATAAACTTGTAGTTCACTTGATTGCCATTGGTAATACTAGAAATCAACTGAAGTTTGGATAAATTTTTTATTTGAAAAAAATCAAGAAGAGAAATTTCAAAATTTTCTTTAATTACTTTATTTTTAGAAAAATCAAAAGTAGAAATTACATTACCCTGAATGACTGTTATCAAAGAATCAAAACTTGTTGTATCAAAATATAAATCATCATTATAAACAGATAAAATAGCGATATAGTTTTTCGAATCCTCATTAATAACTTCAATTTCTAGCTGATGATTGTTCAAACTTATGATAAAATTTTCAATATTTTTTTCAGCAGTTTGAGCATTAAGAAGGGATAAAAAAATTATAAAGCTGAAAAAGTAATTATTCATCAATCATCTCAAGATAAGATTCATCCACTAAAACCTCTCTAGCTTTGCTTCCAGTAAAAGGACCGACTATTTTGAGTCTTTCCATTTCATCGATTAGTCTAGCAGCTCTAGAATATCCAATAGATAGTCTTCTTTGTAGTAAGGAAATCGAACCTTGATTGTTTGTAACAACTAATTCAATTGCTTGAGATAATAACTCATCCTCAATTCCGTCTCCCAAATTTGAAGAAGAATTGGTATCTGATTTTACTGTTTCAATTATTAGTTCGTTTGGTTGAGGTTGATTAGATATGTGATCTACCAAATCTTCAATTTCTTTAAGTGTAACAAAAGCACCATGCATTCTTATAGGTGATGAAGACCCAGGTTTTTGATATAACATATCGCCTTTACCAATCAACTTATCCGCACCGATTTCATCTAAAATTGTTCTTGAGTCAATTCTTGTTGCAACCTGAAATGCAATTCTTGCTGGAAAATTTGCTTTAATAACACCAGTTATAACATCGACTGAAGGTCTCTGGGTAGCAACGATTAAATGAATTCCTACTGCTCTCGCAAGTTGCGCTAAACGAGCGATTGGAGTCTCAACATCTCTTGGACTATACATCATTAAGTCTGCAAGCTCATCTATCATTAGGATAATGTAAGGCATGATTTCTTTCTTAGCCTTTTTCATTTCCTGATTATATTCATCAATATTTCTTTTACCTGCCTCAGCAAGGATATCATAACGGGTATCCATTTGCTTTTCTAAGGACCTTAAAGCTAAAATAGCATTATCTTTTTTAGTAATGATTGACTCGTCAATTCCATCAAATTTTAGCAAATAATGCTTTTCGAGCCCTTTGTATAATGACATTTCGACTTTTTTGGGATCAATAATTACAAATTTGACTTCATCTGGCTTAAGCTGATAAAGTAAACTAACAATAATTGTATTTAATGATACAGATTTTCCAGAACCAGTTGTTCCTGCAATTAATAAATGCGGCATTTCTGTTAGATCAAGAATAGATATTTCTCCTAAAGTACCTTTTCCTATAGCAAGCTTCAATTTAGCTTTAGAATTAAGATACTTTTCAGAATTTATAACTGATTTTAAAAAAATTGTTTGAGGATTTTTATTTGGAATTTCAACTCCAACAAGATTAGTTCCAGGAATAGGCGCTATAATTCTTACGCTCTTAGCTTCCATTACTCGAGCAATATCATCTGATAATTGTACAAATTTATTGACTCTTACTCCCTGAGCAGGTTCAATTTCAAATAAAGTAATAATTGGACCAGTTTTGATTGATCCAGTTTCACCTTCAACTCCAAAATTTGATAATGATACTTTTAAAAAATCAGATCTTTCTTTCAGTTCATCATCATTCAAATCTCTTTCGCTGGTTTTTTCTGAAAGCAATAAATCAGCTGAAGGAAACTTCCAATCTTTAAAAAGAAAAGAACTATTTCTCGATTCGTCAATGTCAGCTTCTTGCTCAATGATACCTTTTTCAATATTAATATTATTCTCAACTTTGTCGATATTGTCCTCTAGTTTACTATCAATGTTATCATCTTGATTGAAAAAGTGATCTTCATACGGTTCATCTTGACTTAATGATGATTCAATTAATTCGCCATCTGTATTTAAAATATCATTTTTAAATTGACTATCATCAATTATACTTTTTTTAGAAACATTTTCACTTATAGTTTTTCCTTTAGAAATTTTTATCTCAGGAATTTTCACTTTAGGTATCTTTATTGATGACAAGATACTTAAAAATCTTTGGTATAACTTTTTAAAATCCCATCTAAAAATTGATTGTAATACTAAAAACCACAAGAAAATTAAAGCAACAAATGAACCGAAAATTCCTAACCAATCAAAAGCAGTTGAAAAAATAATTCCTCCAATATAGCCAGAAAAATGGAATGACAAAGAATCATCATTTAAAAAAACGTTTTCTACAAAACCCAATGTAGTTGATATCAAAAATAAAAAAATCAATTCATACTGAATTTTCTGTAAAATTGCTAAGAGACTAATTTTCTTGTTTGATATTAAAAAAATAGATAAAGAAAAAAATGCAGCAGGAATTAGCAAAGATCCATATCCAAATCCAAGCTTAACTAAATAATAGCCAATATATATTCCTATAATTCCAAATGGGTTATTAATCTCTTTTGCAAATAAATTTGGGTCTTCAGAAAAATCATAAGTCAAAATTGCACCAAAAATAAGAAGTGAAAAAAGGGCAAGTAACCAACCTATAAGCTGTATTTTAAATTGCTCTCTCATGAATGCAAAGTTCCTTGTTTGAAAAATGGAAGAGAATTTCTTGTTAATCTAAAATATTTATCCCTGATAGAAATCAAAAAGTCATTGTCTTTCGAAAATGAAGACTCTACATATGCTAAACAAATACCTTTTTGAAGAGATGGTGAAAATATCCCACTAGTTACATAACCAATTTCTTTTTTAGAACTTTCTGAAAAAATTTTATAGCCTTTTCTAGGAATTCCCTTGTCAATCATTGTTAAAGCAATCAATTTCTTAGTTGGTAAGCAATCTATAAGATTATTTGATCCAATAAAATCTGTAGAAGTTTTAGTTACCCAACCCAAACCAGCTTCATAAGGGTTATCATTTTCAGAAATTTCACTTCCGTAAAGGCAATATCCCATTTCTAGTCTTAGAGAGTCTCTACATCCTAAACCAACAGGGTAAACTCCATCTATTGACAATAGATTCTGCCAAATTTGATCCAATTTATGGTTGTAAGCATAAATTTCGAAACCAAGTTCGCCAGTATATCCAGTCCTTGCAATGAACAATTCATTTTTCATCAAAGTATTTTCATAAAAATTTAAATTTTGAACTTCTGGAAACAAATTTTGAAGTGCTTGTCTTGAATTAGGTCCTTGAACTGCTATTAAGCCCATATATTCAGATAGATTTTCAAAAAAAACGCCTTCTGTAATATGGCTCAATATCCATGATTCATTTTTTTTAATATTTGAAGCATTGACAACCAATAGATAATAATCGCCAAGATGGTAAATGATTAAATCATCAATAATATTGCCTTCAAAATTAATTAACAAAGAATATTGAGCTTTACCTGGGATTAATTTTTCTACATCGTTCGAGGTGATTTTTTGAATGAAATCTTTTGCGTTGATACCAGAAATTTTGAATTGCCCCATGTGACTTACATCAAAAATTCCTACACTAGTTCTTACATGATTATGCTCCAAAATAATGCTTTGATACTGAATGGGCATTTGAAAACCTGCAAAATCGACGAACTTTGCACTTAGTTTTTCATGTTGATGATATAATGTAGTTTTCTTCAAAATTATTGTTATTTAATTATAGTTAGAATTCGTTTAATTGCGTCCTCAATTTGAATATTTTCTGCATCACTATCAGCAAATAATCTTTGAATTGCTTTATCAATCTGATTTTTTTTATAACCCAAGGACGCTATTGCTGTAAATAATTCATCATACGAAAATTTATTTGAATTAATTGAAGTTTTATTACTTGAAGTACTAGAAATTTTTTCTTTTAGCTCAATGATTATTCGTTTTGCAGTTTTAGGACCGATTCCTGGAATTAAACTTAATGAATTATGATCTTCGGATAGGATATTTTGCTTAAATGATTCAACGGTAATATTTGATAATAATCCAATAGCTGTTTTTGGTCCTATTCCTGAAACTTGAATCAGTTTTAAAAAAATATTTCGTCTATTCTCATCTATAAATCCATATAACTCTAACAAATCTTCTTTGACATTCAAATAAGTTAAAATAGTTATTGCAGAACCCAATTCTCCAACTACTTCAAAATCTTTGATACAAATATTTATATTGAACACAAAACCTCCATTAGAAACTTTAAGTTCAGATGGAGATTTTGACTTTATTATTCCTGTAATTGAATCTATCATATTCTATTTAAAGCACACCAACTAATAGCTATAGCATCAGATATGTCTTTTTTATTAAATCCTTCATTTAATTTAAATATTTTTTTTACCATAAACTCAACTTGGTCTTTTGAAGCAGATCCATTTCCAGTAATTGACTGTTTAATTTCCCTTGGAGTATAATCAACTAATCTAATTTCTAAATCTGTAGCTGCAAGCATAATAGCAGCCTTAGCTTGACCAAGTTTAATAGCAGATTGCACATTTTTTCCAAAAAAAACGTTTTCAATTGCTACATAACTCGGATGATATTTTTTAATAATCTTTAATGATTCGTTAAAAATAGTATGAATTCTAATTTCTAATGGATCTTTGACATTGGGGTTAATCACACCCGCATCAATTAGAAAAAAATCATTTGATCTTTTTTCAACGACAGAAAATCCAGTATTCGCTAAACCTGGGTCAAATCCAACAACAATCACGAGTCTTCCTTCAAAGTTAAATTTGTGAAAACATTCTGAACGTCTTCCAATTCATCCAAAAAATCTATTAAATCGTTCACTTTAGAAAATTCTTCCTCTTTTAAAGACAAATATTCATTAGGTAAAAATGCTAAAAATGAATTTTCAATTTCTATGCCGTTCTTTTCAATTTTTTCTGCGTTGGAGTATAATTCATTTGGATTAAAAATTAAACGATAGGCATCATCATCAATGAAAAAATCTTCGGCATTACATTGTAATGATAAATCAAAAACTTTTTCTTCATCATAGTTGTCACGATTGATTTGAATTACTCCGTATCGATTAAAATTCCATGCTACACTACCATTCTGACCTAGAGAGCCACCAAATTTATTAAAAGCATGTCTAACATCTGCTACTGTTCTATTCTTATTATCTGTAGCTCCTTCAATCAAAAATGCAATGCCAAATGGACCAAAACCCTCGTAAGTAACTTCTTCAATGGATAATCCTTCAATTTCACCAGTACCTTTTTTGATCGCCTTTTCAATGTTTACATTGGGCATATTCAAACTCTTAGCTTTTTTGATAGCTAGCCTCAACCTTGGATTATCATCTATACTTCCACCTCCTAAGCGGGCAGCAATAGTTATTTCCTTAGAAATAATTGAAAAAGACTTACCTCTTTTTTGATCAAGAGCACCCTTTTTTCTCTTTATTGTAGACCATTTACTATGTCCAGACATTAATTTTTTCTCTCGATTTTAGTTGGAACAATCCATGCATATCGATAACCATTTCGACTTAATTTCTTAAGTAACACTTCTGCATCTTTTCTAGTTAAATAATTTCCGACGCGAATCTTGTAATTTGGCAATTCGAATATGATATATATTTTTTCATTTGTTAATTTTTCTAAATTTTTTTGGATTGAGACTAAGCTTTCTTCTGATTTTGAAGTGGCAACTTGAATACGATATCCTTCAATTTCTTCATTTAATAAAGATGAAGCATCATTTTCTTTATCACTTTCAACACCTTGAAAGATAACTTTTGGAAAAGCTGGAGGATTATCTTTAAAATCTTTGATTTTTAAAGTATTCTGATCTTGACCCAGAAGAATATTTAAAAATAAAATCAAAATGAAAAAAATTGGATTCATAACATTATAAATTTCTTAACTGATTTTTGTTAATCCAACCTTTTCTTCCATCTATTAAAGAAATTTCGTAAAAATTTTGTTTATGATTAATAATTGAAACTTTATTTCCATCAAATAAGACAATGTTTTTATCAATTATCTTATTTTTCAAGTCAGAGAAAACTTCGGGTTGATTTGTGATAACAACTCCTTGCAATTCTCTTGACATTGTTATTTTGAAAGAAATTATAAATATCACGATGAAAATTGAAAAAATAATAATTGAATTAGGATAAAAAATATCATTTATTTTCCTAGATTTTTTAAGACCAATAAAAATTGTTAGTAATAATAGCAAAAAACAGATGAAATCAATCAATTCATTCAAAGTTATCATCTTTAAAAAATTATTAAATCGATTTGATTCAATTTCAATATCATTTGTTAAAGTTTTTTTTAACATATCCAAATTGAACTTTAATTCTTTATATCTCGGGAAATAGACTAATCCTGTTTCATAAGCCCATCTAGACTTTCCCAATTCATTGATTTGAAAATATGCATTTCCAAGATTAAAGTAGATTGAAGGACTATGTAAGTTCATTTCTAGAAGACTTTCATAAACTTGGATAGCATTTTGAAATTCATTTTTTAAATAGTAACTATCAGCTTCTTGGAGGATAATGTATTCTTTTTCAAAAGAATTAAATCCGGTCAAGATAATTGACCCTAAAAGAAAAATAAATTTTGTTTTAAGTTGATTTTTCAATGACTTTAAATATTTGTATTAATTTATCTAAAAATTTTTCATGATTTTCTTCAATGTTTCCAAATTTTGCTTCATCAAATTTTTTAAAAATCTGAGAAAGCGCTAATAGATGCTTATCATCTAAATATTCTGATAAAATATCCAAAAGTTCTCTAGAATCTAGATTTTTGCGGTCGATTATATTTTTTTTGTATAAATATTCACAAAGAATTTTGGAAAAATCTTTCTCGATAAACTTGGAATTATTTAACTCTACCAAAGCCCTTGCAAGCGATGTTCTTTTTTCAATAAATCTAAAATTTTTAATCAAAATAGTTTTTAAACCGTTCGCACTATAAATTAAAAAAAGTATTATTAATGATAATAAAATTATAAAAATGGAAAGATTTGAAACCACTTGATCTTTAATTTCAAGTTCTGAACCTTGTTGAGAAAGAGTTAAAATCATTGAAGAATCATTAATACTTCTTAAAATTCTTTGATCATTATAAGATTTTTTTACTGAAAATAATTTTTTGTCCAATTTTAGTTTTGTCCATTTTTCAGTATTCGTATTGAAATAATCAAATTCTATTGAAGGAATTTCGAATTGACCCTCTTTTCGAGGAATTAAATTATATTCCCATTGAATAAAACCTTCTTTATTTCTAGAGATATCATATTTAATAGAAGTCTGGCCTTCAAAAATATCAAAATCGCTTGAGAATACAATGTTAGGCCTAGAAATATTATAAAAATTACCGGATCCCTTCATTTGAAGTGTAAATGAAAATGGAACTCCTACTTCAAATTTATCAGATGACAAATAAGACTGAAGAGAGAATTCTCCAACCGCACCAGAAAAATTTTTAGGGGAATCTTCTAAATTCTTAACTTTTATTTTAACTGGATTTGAAACCAAAATGTTAGCTCGTGTTCTTTGAGAAAAAGTATCAAAAAAAGGGTCTTCCCAGAAAAGTCTTTTAAAGTTTGGATCATCATTTTTTGTTTGAGCTTTAATTATCATAGATTGTAGTTCAAAAGTTCCTGCACTCATTGGAAAAATATCAACTTCATATAACTTCAGGTATTTATAACTATATCCGTTTTGATCTACATCCTTCCATTGTTCAGGTAAAATTTCCTTACCGGTTGGATCAACGATTTTTTCAACCCAAAATTCTTTAAATTCTGGAAATTCAGTTGATAGTATTTTAACAGGAACTCTAGTAAAAAACGTGTAAGTTAAGGTAGCTTTTTCTCCAACAAAAATCTCTTTCGAACTAACATCAATTTTTAAAAAAATTTCTTCAGAATTTTCTTGAGAAAGATTATCCTTAGTAACTTCAATTTGAAATTTGTCAGTTTTGATTATTTTTGAACCAATTTTAACATTAAGATTTTCATATGTAAAAACCCCTTCTCTTAATGGGATTAAAATCCAACTTAACTTCCTAGATGAAGACTTTATGCCGTTTATAAATCTATACTCACTGGATAATGACGGTCCTGAAACAATAGAGAAATTACTTAAGACTTCAGAGATATCAACTTCAGGGTTATCTTCTGTATTCTTAATCTCTATACTTAATGTTAAAGATTGAGAAGTTGAAATTTTATTTTGAGATAAAACAACTTTTACTTCTTGAGAAAAAAGGAAGGAAAAAAATAAGCCAAATATGAATATTCTTTTTACCAACTTTTCAAAGACCCTTCTGGATAAGTATTCTGCTTTCTTTTTTTATTAACCTTCTCATTTTCTTTTAGCGCATTAAGGAGGTTTTCAGAATTTTGATTGGATTGAAATTCATTGTTTTCATTCTTACTATTTTCTTGAGGATTGTTGTTACTATTGTTTTGTGATTTATTAGATTGATCATCTTTTTCTTCATTATTTGAGTCTTTATCTGGACGATTTGAAGGCTTTTCTTCATCGTTTTTCTCTTGATTATCAGTATTTGGGTTTTGATTATCACTTCCTTGAGGAGGAGGATTAGACTGATTTAATTGATTCTTTATAAATTCATAATTCATTCTTGCTTCGTTATTTGAAGGGTCTTCAATTAAAGCTTTTTTAAAATTTTCAAGACTTTGATTTAGATCATTGAGACTGTAGAGACTATAGGCGTAATTATAATAAAAATTTGAGTTAGGATAAGTTGAATCTGAAATTGCTTGTTCAAAATAATTTTTTGCACTATCCAAGCTATCTATTTCGGCAAGAATGGTGGCTAAATTAAATGTAATCTCGTCTTTCAAATTATTTATCTGTTTATTTTCGAGAAGTTTTTTGTAATAATATACTGAAGATTCAAAATCGTTATTTTGATACATTTTAAAACCTATATCTTGAGCTAAGATTAGAGTAAAGAATAAAAAATATTGTAAATTTCTTATCATTTTTTTTGTCTTCCGCTAGGTAAAATATAAAATGCTAAATAAAATAAAAATGAGATAAATAATGGATATTGATATCGATGGTTAAAGTCCTCAAATTCAAAATTATTTAAGGTATTCTTTTCAGAATTAAGAATTAAAGAATTGATGATTTCACTAACATTTTCAGACTTATTGATTCTTAGATACTCACCTTTTCCAATTTGAGCAATTTTTGAGAGAAAATCATCATTTACCTTACTTATTACTAAAGTTCCGTCACTATTTTTAATGAATGATTTTAATTTTTTATCATCAGGAACAAGTGACCCCTCATTTGTTCCAACGCCAATTACGTTTAAGAGAATATTCTCAGGTATATTATAGCTTGAATCATTGATAACATTACTATTATGATCTTCACCGTCAGAAAAAAGAAAAATTAACTTCCCCCTATCTTCATTGGTAGCCAGCGCTTTAACTGAAGTTGAAATAGCTTGAGGAATTAAGGTTCCATTTAATGATATCATTTGAGAATCAATATTTTTTGTAAAAAGAACTGCAGCATCATAATCCAGGGTTAAAGGTAAATATAGAAAGTTTGCTCCAGAAAAAACAACTATACCAACTCTATCTCCTTTTAAAGATTCAATTGTTTTAATCATTTCAAACTTTACTTTATCGAGTCTTGAAGGAATTACATCTTCTGCATTCATGCTCTTGGATATATCTACTGTAAAAATGACATCAGAACCTTTACGTTCAATCGGCTTAATGGTTTTCCCAGACTTGATTCCTGAAATAGAAATAATCAAAAAAATTGAAGCTAAGAATTTTAAAATGTTTTTTATTCTTAGGATATTTGTATCATAGTTTTTAACTAAAATATTTCTAAAACTTTTATTAAAAAAAGATCCTGAAAAGATTATTCTGTCCTTAGAATAAAAGATTGAAAAAATATAAATGAAAATGAGGATTGCTAAGCAAATAGAAGCAATAATAAAATTATCAAAAGTCATTTTATCCTCTTAAAATAAATTAAATTTAATATCTCAAATAGTAAGAGCAATAGAAAAGCTGGAATTAAAAAAAAGATATATAACTCCCTTTGACTAGAAAAGTATTCAATTTCTACTGAAGTTTTTTCCAAATTATTTATCTGACTATAAATTTCATTTAAAGAATTTTTATTGGTTGCTCTAAAATATTTTCCTCCAGTTTCATTTGCGATATTCTTGAGAGTATCCTCATCAATTTCATTTTTAATAAGACCTCGACCAGGTATTCTCGTTACAGCTTGATTAGTTCCAGCACCTATGGTATAAACTTTAATATTATTTTCCTTTGCAATTTTTGCAGCTGCAATAGGATCAATTGATCCAGCATTATTACTTCCATCTGATAGAAGAATCATTACTTTACTTTTCGATATACTGCTCCTTAAACGATTGATACCTGAAGCAAGAGCAATCCCAATGGCCGTACCATCAAATTCAGGATCAATCACTGTAATCTCGTCTAATAGACTATTTAAAACATTGTAATCAATTGTTAGAGGGCATTGAATAAAGGTTTCTTTTCCAAAAACTAACAACCCTATTCGATCTGTTTTTCTGTTATTTATAAATTCTTTTGCTGATAATTTTACTGCTTCTATCCTATTAGGTTTAAAATCTTCAGCAAGCATACTACTGCTAATGTCTAATACTAATAAAATATCTATTGAATCAACTTCAATTTTTTCTTCAGTAAACGGTTGAGTAGGTCTTGCTAATGCAATTATAATTAAGGATATCATTAAGAAAAAAATGGAATGGATAAAAAGAATTTTTATTTTTCCTGCCTTACCAAAAAAAACTTTTAAGTTAGTAAAATCAGAAAAAAGTAGTCTTGAATCATTCTTAGAAAAAAAAACTTTTCTTGATACAATGATGATTGCTAACAATATGAAAAGAAGAAAAAATTGTGGATTTTCAAATATCATAAAACCTACTTATTAAAGTATCTATTCTTTTAATAAATGAGCTAAACTAAATAAAGTTTCTTCTTTAAAAGAGTTAGATAAGATCTGTAAACCAAAGGGTAAGTTTTCTTCTTTAGAAAATCCCGCAGGAATATTTAAAGCTGGAATTCCACATAGATTAGCTGGAACAGTAAAAATGTCTGCTAAATAAGCTTCAACTGGACTAGATTTTTTTCTATCTATATCATGAGCTACAGATGGAGTAGTTGGAATTAATAAAGCATCATATTTTTCAAAAAGCTCATTATAACTCTCTTTAATTAGTCTTCTTACTTTACAGGCTTTTGAAAAATATGCATCATAAAACCCAGAAGATAAAATAAATGTTCCAGACATAATTCTTCTTTTAACTTCATTTAAAAATCCCAAAGAACGAGTTTCAAAGTATAAATTATTTAAATCCTGATTGCTTTGACGATTACCATATCTAACACCGTCAAATCGAGATAAATTAGATGAGGCTTCTGCCATCGTCAAAATATAATAAGTGGGTAAGCAATATTTAAAATAAGGTAATTCAATTTCTGACACTTTGATTCCTAGCTTTTTTATTTTATTAACTTTAGAAAAATAAGCATCAGAGATTTCGGGATTTATATTTTTTAAAAAATTATTACTTAGAATACCAACACTTTTTGGCATTTTAATTGTTTTTAATTGCTCTAAAGATGGAACATCCAAGTTGATTGAAGTAGAATCATTTATGTCGTAACCCGCAATCACTGAAAATGTATCAATTAATTCTTCTAAATTATTAGAAAGGATTCCAATGGTATCAAATGAGGAAGCATGGGCAACTAATCCATACCGTGAGATACGTCCATATGTTGGCTTTAAACCATAAATTCCACATAATGAAGCAGGTTGTCTAACTGACCCTCCAGTATCAGATCCAAGAGCAATATCACACAAACCTTCAGCAACAGCATTTGCAGATCCACCACTTGAACCCCCTGCTATCTTTGAAAGATTATAAAAATTATAAACTGGCCCAAATTGTGAAAATGTTGACGAAGATCCCATGGCGAATTCGTCCATATTTGTTTGACCGATGATTGAACCACCATTTTCCTCAATTTTTGAAATAACAGTTGCGCTGTAAGGAGAAACATATCCATTTAGTATTTCTGAACTACAAGTTAATTCTTCACCTAAAATTGCAATATTATCTTTTATCAAAAAAAATTTTTCTGAGAGCAATCTATCTGGATTATCTTTAACTGAATCAAATCTAGTTCGAACGACTGAGTTTGTGGAACTAGAATCAATTTTATCCTTATAATTTTTAAGTTTTTGATTATAAGAATTAGAATTAATCATTAATTCTTATCAGAATCTTCGGAATTATTTATTTGATCTTTTGTTTCTTCAAGAGCTCCTCTGAATTCTCTTAAAGATTTACCAAACCCTCTAGCCAGTCCCGGTAATCTCTTACCACCAAAAAGCAATAAAAGGATTAAAAAGATTATTACTAATTCACCTGTACCTAAATTAAACATACTTTCCCCTTAAATTATCTTAAGTATTTTAATAAATAATATGCAATCCCGAAACCAATTAAACTGCAAACATTGAATTTAAATTTTATACCAAAATTAAAAGCTATTATTCCCAAATCAACAATCGAGGATTCTTTATCAAAAGAGCCAAAGACGAACTCAGTGGTATTAATAAAAAACTGTTCGACAGTACTTCCATCTGGTAAGATAAAACTTAAAATTTCTCCTAAAAGGGTCCCAATTAGTGCTCCAATCAATAAACCCAAAAAAATATTTTTAAATCCTCTATTTTTCATATCTTCCTATAATTAACTCCAATTGGATTATTTCATCTTGTCTTTCAATCAAAAGACTTAAACTTTCTCCAGGTAAAAAATCATAAATATCAAAAACATTTTTAAAATCTTCAATAGAATATATTTTATAATCCTGAACTTGAAGAATTTTATCGCCTCTATAAAAATTCTCATTAAAAGCTGAGCTATCATAATTGACGTAATCAATAATTACATTCTTTTGACCATTAATATTTACGTCTCTAAGTGATAGTCCAGTATCCCAACTTCTATCAATAAAACCAAAGTCATTATTAGAAGCTGAAATTTTTAAATTTTCAGCAATTTTGATTGCATAATTAATTGGAATCGCAAAACCTAAATTTTGATTATTATCTAGTACAAAGCTATTAATACCAATAACTTGTCCATTGGAATTTAATAATGGCCCTCCACTATTGCCTGGATTGATTGCTGCATCAGTTTGAATTCTATTATTCAAATTTACTTTATTTTGAAATCCTAAATTCACACCTGTTGCACTAACAATTCCTGCAGAAGCTATTGGTTGAAAATCATTTTTTGAAGATAAATTTAGAGGATTTCCCATTGCTATTACCCATTCGCCAATAATCAAATCATTAGAATCACCAATATAACAGAAATCAAAATTTGAACCTGGAATTTTTAATAATGCTATATCTGATGTAATATCATAACCTACAACTTCTGCATTATAAATTTTACCTCCCGTTAACACAACCTTAATATTTCCATATCCTTTTGTAGTGGAAGTAATAAAATTATGGGCGTTTGTTATAACATATCCATCAGCATTGATCAAAAATCCTGACCCTCTAGTTCTTTCTTTTACTAAATCTTCTTTATAGAACCA
>JAFMFP010000016.1 GCA_017856055.1 Fidelibacterota bacterium
TTATTAGCACTAACATTAACGGTATTACTTTGATGAGTGCATCTTCTAGATAACGCAGTAATTGTAGATGGTCCTGATCGAATCACAATCAAGCCTCGATTATCAAAAGTGTTTGACGCAGAAAGAGCAATAGCGGCTCCTGTATTTTGAAGAGATGTATAAATTCTTGAAATATCTATTGTAATAATTCCAGTAGAAGAATTGTACTCATATCCTGTACCAGTATTTCCTCCACCACCAGAACCACCACCATTTCCACCTCCATCGCCTGGATCAGTTGGTCCAGTTGGAGAAGAGCTGCTAGAACCGCAAGCTTCTAGAACAAAAGCAGTACCGCCGATTATGGTGATATTAGCTGCATTCCTAAGGAATTTTCTTCTCGACTTGCTGATATTTTCTTCGCAGCTACAATTGCATTTTGAAGTTATATTTTTATTTTTCATATGTAAATTTACTAATTTGATAACAAAATTAATCTTATTTTACATATTGAAGCGATAAAAAAATAACTTCTTACTCAACTATGAATTTGTATTCATCAATCAATTGATCAAAATCTAAATTTGCTAAATCTTCCTTTTTTGGAATTACAAATAAAGCTTGTCTAGAGTTTCTTTGAACGGGCTGTAACCATTCTTCAGCAATATGATAATATGTTCTATTCAAGTAGTCATCCCATAGAATTTTTGTTCCTTCTTTTCCATGTTTCAAACAATGTAAAAAACAATTAATCCTAAACCTTCCATCAATAAGAATAAAATCAGGAGTAATTGATTGATTCCACATAGATTGACAATATGTTAGATAATTGTTTTGTTTTGAGTCATCTGTGGGATAGCTCCATTCTTTGACAGGACCACAATCAATAAAGACACAATGATTTGTTGAAGAATTATTAAGCTGACTGAAAACCTTTTCACTCCATTCTTTATTATTTTCAACAGAAAGAATTGGTTTTTTTAAATTATTGAAAACCCATAAGGAAGATTTCCCAGAACCATATTCTCCATATACTTGACATTCAGCAGCTAGTTTTTTGAAAAGTTTATCATCTCCATTAAACAAAAAATTGGGATTATAAAATCGATTATATTTATCAATGAGTCCTTTAAGTAGAATAAATGAACAAAACATCAACCACCATTTCCAATACTTACTCACAGTTAAAAGGAGCAATAAAGAAATGAAAGTAGTTACAAAAATATTTTTCTTTGAAAATTTCACGCGAAAAGATAAGCATACTTTAGTAAAATACTTAAGACTAATTGAATCCATTTTTGTTTAAACTTATATTTAAGTATGGCTCTAACATATTCTACAATGCTTGAATTAGGTACTAGAATCCCCGATTTTAAGCTTAAAAATGTCTTAAGCGACAATTGGTATCATTCTAGTAATTTATCGAACAATAAACCTTCATTAGTCATGATTATTTGTAACCACTGTCCTTATGTGGTGCATTATCATTCTGAATTGCAAAAATTACAAAAAGAATTCTCATCTCAAATTGATTTTGTTGCTATTAGTTCAAATGATGTTGTTTCTCATCCCCAAGATGGTCCGGAGGAGATGGTAAAACTTTTTAACAATCTCAATTTAATTTTTCCCTATCTTTATGATGAAACTCAAGAGGTTGCAAAACTTTTTAAGGCAGAATGCACTCCTGAATTCTATCTATTTAGTGATCAAGATAAATTAGTTTATAGAGGAAGATTAGATGAATCTTCACCTAGAAACGGAATCGAGGTTTCAGGATCAGATCTAAGAGATGCGATGAACAATCTTTTAATCAGTAAACCAATATCTAAGCATCAATATCCTTCGATGGGTTGTAATATTAAATGGAAATAATCGTGCAGTCTTAAAAATTTGGATTGGGATTAAATTCAATTAACTGTTCTAAAGCGTAAGCAAATTCAATTAATTTTTTATCATTCCATTTTGATCCAATAAAAGACATTCCTACTGGCAGTCCATCCACATAATCAAAGGGGATCGTCACATGAGGATACCCAGCCATTGCTGCATAACTTCCATTAACCCAAAATTTATATTCAGCAATTGCTTCATCATCTCCACCATCGTGATTAATAGCCCAGGCTGGACTCCAAGATAGACCAACAAGAGCTTCAATATTATTATCAATTAGCATATTATCAATTTGATCTCTGGAACTTAAAACCTTTTCAAGGGCAAGTAGATACTCTTGTTTTTTGGAATCAGTTTCATTGCTATCATAGAAAATGCTTTGATCAAAGTATTTTAAAACCGTCTCTTTGTTATTTTCATTAAAATCAATTAATTCTTCTAAAGACTTAAAAGATGCATTTGAACTTGACAAATATTCTTCAAGACCCACTTTAAATTCATACATTAAAACTAATAATTCTTCCTCTCCAGGATATTCTCTTTGATCATCAATATCAACAACAGTTGCTCCAGCATTAATTAAGCTTTCTTTAATCTTGGAAAGTAATATCAAACCATCTTCATCATGACTTCCAGTAGGGAGGAGTCCAACTCGTTTACCTTCTAAAGAATCTGAATTAAGATTGTCTGTAAAATTAAAATCAAAGTCTTTAGGAATGTCTAGCGTTGAAATATCATTGGGATCAGGTCCAGCAATTACGCTTAACACGTTTGCTGCAGCATAAACAGAACTAGCCATGGGTCCCGCAGTATCCTGTGTGCTTGAAATTGGAATAATACCTGCACGACTTACCAATCCAACAGTGGGCTTGATTCCAACAATTCCATTGACAGATGAAGGGCAACTGATTGATCCATTGGTTTCTGTTCCAATGGCAATATCAAGTAAACCGGTTGCCACCACTACACCGGAACCAGAGCTTGATCCGCAAGGGGTGCGCATTGTTCCGTATGGATTAATGGTTTGACCTCCCATACTTGACCACCCACTTGTAGAAGAAGATGAACGAAAATTTGCCCATTCAGAGAGATTAGTTTTCCCAATTACAAAGTATCCATTATCGACAAGTTTTTGTACTAAAAAAGCATTAGTTGATGGATAATTATCTTTGAGCGCTCGAGAACCAGCTGTGTTTGCAAAGCCAATCACATCTATGTTATCTTTAACTGCAATTGGAATTAGTCCTTTTGCTAAATTATCTGAGATTTGTTCATCTGATAGCTTACTGATATAAATATTAAATTTTTGTTCAATGGATTGATTAGAGTTTTCTATCGAACAGCCAAAGACAATTAAGCCAATTAAAATACAAATAAATTTTTTCATTTTTCTCCTTAATGTAAAGTATACTTGACAATTAAGTATGTAAAGTGTATTTTACATAAAATATTAATTAAAACAAATTTAAGGATAAAAATGGCTAAGATTTCACATAAAGGATTATGGATAGATTTTTCTTCTTTAGAAAAATCTGAAAAAAAACTTTTTATAAAAATGACAGTTTTTGCATTTTTGGGAGGATTTATACTTGGGTTTATCAATGATCCAATTATTCAAGAAAAATTTCCTTCAGCAGTTTATTTAAATCTTCTAGCAGTAATTTTATTAGTTTTTACTGGATATTACTGGTATCAATTCTATCAAACTCAGGACGAATTATTTAAACAGCACCATGACTATGGATTAGCAGGAGGCTTTTTAGGTTTTTTTGTTTTCGGAGGCATCTTAGAAATCTTGTCAGGTTTTAAGTTATTAGCAGATCATAATTTGGAATTTTTTGATTTTGTAGGCTGCTCATTAATTGGAATGATTATCGCCCAATATTATTTTTATAGAAAATATCTTAAATAATTTTTTTGTGAAAAATAAAATTAAACAATTTCGAGAAGAGAAGAAGATTAGTCAGCAGGAATTAGCTGAGCTATTGAATGTTAGTCGTCAAACTATCAATTCCATTGAAAATGGAAAGTTTGACCCATCATTAAATCTGACCATCAAAATTGTTCGATTTTTTAAGAAAGATTTAGAAGAAATATTTCAGATGAATGATTTAAAGGAAGATTAGAATGATTGAAAAAATAAAACAACATATGAAACAAGATTTAGCCACTAATAAAACATCTATATTTATGATTTATATAATAGCTTTTATGTATAGTAGTTATGATAGATCTGAAAATGACTTAATTTTAAACATTTTAGACTGGATAATGGGTATTATAATAGTTGTAACTACCATTTACATTATAACTGCTTTAATTTTTAAAAAAATGGGGAAACTTGAATGAAACCGAGAATACAAAATGGATATCTGAGAGCAATAATTTTTATGCCTTTATGGCTAATTACAATGGGCTTATCAGCAACTATTGGTAGCATAATTGTAATGCAAAGAATGGGCATTGATATGACAGATGAATCTGCGGTTCAGGCTTTATTTAGCAATGTAAGCTTTGACTCTCCAGTTTTATTATCAATGACTACTTTTCAAGTATTGGGTAGTTTTCTTGCGTTGTGGATTGCAACACGATTTATTGACAGAAAGCCATTGATGTCGATTGGTTTGTCTTGGGAAAATAAAGCTAAGGAAATGTTAATCGGTTTGGGGTTTGCTTTTGCTTTTATTGCGGGACTTTTCTTAGTCTTGATGGCCGTGGGAGCTATTAAATTTTCAGGATACGAAGGATTTAAACCTGGAGTTTTTATTGTTAGTATGATGCTCTTTCTAGCCGCCTTTGATGAAGAGATTATTTTTAGAGGATATATTTTAAATAGCATGATGGATTCTTCAAAAAATCGATGGATTGCATTGGGAGGATCATCGTTACTCTTTGCTTTGATGCATGCTGCCAATCCTGGAGTATGGAGTAACTGGGTACCGATGACTGAGTTATTTGCTGCAGGATTTATCTTGGGTATCAGTTATACATTCACCAAAAATTTATGGTTTCCTACATTTTTTCACTTTGGCTGGAATTTTTTCCAAGGTCTTTTAGGGTTTGAAATTAGCGGGATTAACGTCGATTCTTGGAAAATGATAAGCCATGAAAATACAGGGAATGTACCTGATATTGTTTCCGGTGGAGTCTTTGGTATTGAAGGTTCAGTAATTACTTTAACTTGTACCCTAATTTGTACTTATTTAATATTTAAGTACTATAATGAACAAAGATAAAATATTATTATTGATACTTTCTGTAGCATGCTTTGCTATTGCTTATAATTTGTATCCTTCAGCTACTATTCCAGAGGGAATGCATAAAGATCCTTCAACGGGTGAAGCAATGCTTCTAAATAAAATCAAGATTTCTGAACTCCAATCATCTCCATTTGATAGTTGGTTCAATACAGAGTTTGAAGAATATCAATTAGATTCAGAATTACTGTTAGCAATTGAGGATTTTGATAATGTGAAAGTTGAGGTCTTTTTAGGTACCTGGTGTAAAGATAGTAGAAGAGAAGTACCTCGAGCCAAAAAAATATTTGATAATTTAGGTCTTAACGAAAATCAAATAACTTGGATTTGTGTTGATCGAGATAAAATTAGTCCTGATGGTCAAGAAAAAAACAAGCAGATTAACTACGTTCCAACTTTTATTTTTTCTAAAAATAACGTAGAAATTGGAAGGATTGTTGAATCGCCATCGTCTCAAACTGCTAGTTTAGAAAGCGATATTTTCGAAATATCTTTAGGAATTCCACCAGCTCCAAACTATAGTAATCAATAGTTTGTAAATAAATATATGACTTACACTTTGAACATAGAAATAATTGGATGGATTGGTTCAACCTTCGTTTTATTTTCCTTTATGTTTGATGGATGGAAGATGAGGCTGCTAAATGGAATTGGTGCAGCAATGTGGCTTGGTTATGGCTTGATTCAAGGGAGTTTAAGTTTAGCTTTTTTGAATGGAATTATAATTTGTATTCACATTTTTAAAGTAATTCAAAATTCAAATAAGCTTTAAAGCTTGCAAAGCACTTAATTCTTTATCTTTTATTTCAAACATGATGTCTACATCAAATTGATTAAGGATTTCGCTTAGATAGCCTTCAAAATGTGTTAAATCAATTGTATCACAGTGCTTTCCAGCTACAGAATTTTCTTGTTGGGATGAGTAGTCTACCATTGGAACTCCATCTTTACTAGTCCAAGTTGGCTGAACTAATTGCATCGCTTCAGTTAAGGTTTCACCATTGTTTTTAACTTCATGATGTAAATTATCAAAAATAATTGGAATATTGGTTTCAGAATGAATATCTAAACAATCTTGAAGACTGAAAGATTTTTCATCATTTTCAATCACTAGGTGATTTTTAATCTTTTGATCTAAAGAATGATACCGATCAATGAATCTAGACTTCGCAGCTTCCATATCTCCATAAACACCTCCAACATGGATTTGAATTTTAGCTGTTGTATCCAAGTTCATTAAATCAAGCATTTTGACATGATATTCAAGTTCACGAACAGTGGCTTCAAAAATATCTATTTTAGGAGAATTAATCAGAACAAATTGCCCTGGATGGAACGAAATTCTAAAATTATTCTCTTTAATGATATCTCCTATTTTTTCAAAATGATCTTTGAATTTCTTGCTCCAATCAATATTCATAATCGAATGAGATGCAAAAGGGATCAAATCGGAAGAAACTCTCAAGAATCCAAACCCATTTTCTTTATTGTATAAAAGAATTTTTTCTAAGTTGTTTAAGTTAGTTGTAATGGAATCAACTAATCTTTCTTCTGAGAAGGATTGAAGCTTAAATGTTGAAATTTTACACCCAATGGTGTAATTCATACAGGGATAACCAAGTTTCATTATGAATTGATTTTTTTAAATTCGTCAGGAGTAAGAGTTTTCATAGTAAGTGCATGAATTTCTCCATGCATATATTCATCTAAAATTTGGTAAATCAATTGATGTCTTTGAATGAGAGTCATTCCATCAAAATTAGGACTTACTAAAGTCATACTTAAATGAAAATTACCATCAAACATAGCGTGGTTTTCATGATTAGCTGTGTAATCATAAACATTAATTTCATCTACTTGAATTTTTTCAGAGATTTTTTGAGTAATAATATTCTGTAATTCTTGAAGCTTCATTATTAATTTAAATTATGACCTCTAAAGTTAATCTGAAAATAATTTTACTAACATTTTTTTTAAGTAGTTGTGCATATTTTAATACGCTGTACAATGCTGAGCAGCACTTTGAGTCTGCAGAAAGAATTCGCATTGAGCATATTGGGAAAACATTGCCACCTGATGCTGTAGTAGAGTATGGAATTGTTTTGGAAAAATCCTCTAAGGTAATCAATGACTTTCCTGAGAGTAGCTTTGTTGATGACGCAAGACTTTTGAAAGGTAAATCACATTATTTTCGAAGAGAATACGACAGTGCAGAGAGTATTTTTGAAAATCTAAAATCAGATGATTTGTTTGTTGAAGAATCAATTTATTGGCTTTCGCTGTGTAAATGGAAGGACTTCAAGGTTCAGCCGGCTATAAATGATTTAAATTCATTATTAGATCTTAAGATTGATCAAGACTTAAAGTCTAGAATTTATCTTTCGCTTGGAGAAATTTATTTAGAGCTTGATAACTCTGCTCAATCTTTAGAGTACCTTTCTTTAGGCGCAGAATTGGCAAAAACTAGAGAAATAAGAGAATTAATTTATTTTCAGATTGCTGAGATTGCTTATGACAACGATAATTTTTCTGAAGCTATTGATGCCTACAATCAAGTTATTTTAAATACTGCTTCAGCTTCAACAACTAGAGAAATTAATCTTAAAATCATAAAAAGTAATAGGGAGCAGGGAAATCTTAAGGAAGCAAAATCAAAAATTGAAGATTTATTAGTTGATGAAACTTATCAGGATTTAACGAGCGATTTGGAATTTGAGTTAATGAAAATTGAATTAGAATTAGGAAATCGAGAGTATGCGCTTGAAAACCTCGATCAAATAGGACAAGCAAATCCTAATACAGTCATTGCGATAGAATCGTTCTTTATTCTTTCTCAAGAAAGTTTAAAAGAATCTGAATTAGATTTTGATAAAATTATATTTTTTAGCAATCAAGCTTTAAAACAGAATATTAACCATCCTTTTAAGCCATTATTAAGAAATAGGATTGATAGTCTTGAGCAAATCAATAAGATAATTAAATCTAAAAAAAATCAATTAGATGATAGTGAACTTTTCAAAATTGGAGAATTATTAGCATTTAATCTGAACGCTAAAGAACAATCATTAATCTATTTTAAACAAATTCTTAATGATTTTTCTAATTCGGATTTCGTGCCTCCAGCTAATTATTTTTTATATAATTATTTCAGAGAAACAAATTCTGATGATGCAGAGATTTATAAACAATTTCTTTTGGAAAAATATCCTAATTCAGATTATGCTTTTACCATTATTAATAATGAAGAAATTCCAATAGAGCATCGATCTTCACAACTTCTTTCGCAGGCTGAAAATGAGTTGTTAGACAATAACATAGAAACTTCAATACAGATTTATAAAGAAATTCTGGATATAGATTCTATGTCAAGCTTCTCTGCTATTGCTGCACTTTTTTTAGGTAATTATTACGATAATATTTCCGATCTTGATTCTGCAAGCGAGTACTACAGCTGGTTATTAAAAAATCATCTTGGTAGTAAGCAGGCTGAATTTGCTTCAAATAGACTAAAGATAATCAATGCTGAATAAGTGTAGACTGAATTTTCTCGAAACTTCTTATAAGGTCAATAGAAAGTCTATCATATCTTTTTTAAAAATTTTCAGTCCAGACTTAGAAAAATCAATAGTTGTTGGAGATTTCATTCTCTTTTGTATAATGAAGACACCACTTAAATTTTTATTTAAATTTGGTATTCCAAAAAATATTTCTACCAAAGTATTTAATTTAAATTTTCCATCTCCAGTAATTGCGGCATCTTTTAAAGATCATACAGCTTCATTGCTTTTTTGGCAATTAATTGGTACAGGAGCTGTCACATTTAAAACTCTTTTAAATGAACCTTCCAAAGGAAATCATAGACCTAGAGTCACAGAAGTTCAAATTGATGGACAGAAACATTTATTTAACTCATTAGGATTGCCAAATAAAGGTATTAAACATTTTGTTCAAAATAATACTCTTCAAAAGATTAGTTTTCAAGAAAGACCAATAGGAATCAGTATTGGCGGAAATTCAGATGACGAATATTTGCAAAATTTGAAAACTATTGAACGATTCGTTCAAAATAGTGGTTCTAAAAATATTTTTTATGAAATAAATGTCAGTTGTCCAAATACCTTAAATGGTAAAACATTGAATCAAGATATAGAACGTTTAATTAACTTACTTTCATCTTTAAAAGAAATAACAAAAAGTCCAATTTTCGTTAAAATAGCACCCGAATCGACTGAAGATTTTTTACTTAAACTTGGAAACTATGTAAATATGCAAAATAAAATGGGTATTACTTTAGGAAATACTAAATCCTTATCAAAAAGAGATCTTAATCTATCTAGCAAAATTTTCAACAATCAAAGCGGGGGGTTAAGTGGGCCAAAGTTGTATGATTCTACTTTAAATTCTGTAAAATTTTTGTCTAGTAGATTTAATTTCCCAATCATTGCAACTGGAGGAGCTTCCGATTATAAATCTGTTAGGAATCTGCTTCAAAATGGAGCTTCTTTAGTTGGGATGGCAGCTCAATTAGTATTTAATCCTTTTGAAATTGCCAAAATTAACAGAGATTTGTCTAATGAAGTTTAAAATACTATTATTAGCATTTGTCTTAATTTCTTGCTCTTCAAATGTTGCTCATGGAGATTATATTGATTCTACTGGAATGACTCGAAAAGAGATAGAAGCTATTCGTTACCACCCTCCAGTTCAAGTAGGAGTTGCATCGTATTATGGCAAAGCTTTTCATAAAAAACGCACTGCAAATGGAGAAATTTTTGATATGTATAAAGTGAGTGCTGCTCATAAAACTTATCCATTAGGTACTGTAGTTAAAGTGACTAATCTTAAAAATGGCAGGAGTATTAGACTAAAAATAAATGACAGAGGTCCTTTTGTTAAAGGGAGAGTTCTAGATTTATCTTATGAAGCAGCGAAAAGATTAGGTTTTCTTTCATCCGGTACTACAAAAGTTAGAATTGAGGTCCTAAAACTAGGGAATAATCAATTTTATAGATGAAATCAATCCTATTTATAATTAACCCAAAAAGCGGTATTAAAAAGTCTTTAAAAGTATTTGAAGACAATCAAAATAAAATTAATCAAAAAAATTTTATTGCTAATATTTTAATTACCGACGGCCCAGGACACGCTGAAAGATTTGTTCAAAAAGAAGATTTATCTAAATACGATCGATTAATTATAATGGGTGGAGATGGAACTATTAATGAGGTTTTAAGCGGATTATATCTTTCAAAGAAATTAGAATCTACAAATATTGCAATTATTCCAACTGGATCAGGCAATTCAGTTATGCATGATTTGAATCTTTTAGAAATTGATAAAGCATTTGATGCTGCCTTAGGTAGTAATATTATTAAAATTGATTCTATGCTTACTCAGTTTGACAGTTGTACTAAAATAAGTATTAGCATTGTAGGTTGGGGAATGTTTTCATATGGAAATGTTTTAGCTGAAAAACTTCGTTGTATCGGTACCATTCGATATGATGTTGCTTCAATTATTACTCTTCTTATAAAAAAATCTTACCAAGCGAAATTGACAATAGATGAAAAACCAGAAAAAGAAATTTCTTGTTCATTTTTGGTTGGTTGCAATAGTAAGCATACAGGAAAAGGGATGTATATTGCCCCAAATGGTGGTTTTAAAGATAGAGTGATTGATTTTGTGACTGTAGATAACAAAGTGTCCAGATTACAGATTGCTAATTTATTTTCTAAGGTATATAGTGGAAAACATATTGAACTTCCTTATGTTCAAATGGAAAAGGTGAATTCTTTCAAAATTAATTCCAATCAGGAAACTTTTTTCAATATTGATGGAGAACTAGTGAAAAGTAAATCTGTTTCCGCTAAAGTTTTTCCAAGTAGTGTAAATATTTATGTTTAATTTTTTACAAAAATGACTTCATTACAATCAAGAATATTAGTTGCAGTTATTGGTTTTCCAACTGTTGTTTATTTAATCATTCAAAATAGCTTGATTCTCCTCAGTTTGTTGGTTGTCGCAACTTTCTTAGCAGTAAAAGAGTATATTAAAATGCGTCCAGAAAGTATCAGTTGGTTCATGTGGGGATGGGGTATTTTGTATATAATACTTGGAATGTTTTCTTTTTATTCATTAAGACAAATTGATGAGAATGGAAGTGCATTTGCATTACTGCTCTTTGTTGGTGTAAGTATTAATGATACATTTTCCTATTTTATCGGTAAAGCTTTCGGAAAAAATAAATTGGCTAAGAATATAAGCCCAAATAAAACCTATGAAGGTCTTTTAGGTGGGTTGCTAGGATCAATCATTTTGGTCGATTTTTTTGATGTGATGATTTTTGATATAATGTTAAATGAGAAAATTTTTTTGATTTTCGTTTTAAATATTATTGGGTTATTTGGTGATTTATTAGAGTCTTATTTAAAAAGAAAAGCTAACGTTAAAGACTCTTCTTCGTTGTTATTAGGTCACGGGGGAATGTTAGATCGTATAGATTCTTTATTATTGACTTCTCTAGTAACATTTTTTTATGTTCTTATTCGTTAAATTTTATGAAAAAAATTAAATCCATTTTAGCAACTGATTGCGGCAGTACAACTACAAAAGCTATTCTTATTGAATGGAAAGATGATCGATATCGGTTAACTTTTAGAGGGGAGGCACCGACAACAGTTGAAGCTCCTTTTGAAGATGTAACTAAAGGTGTTCTTAATGCAGTCATGGAAGTTGAAGAACTTTCAGGTCGAAAGATTTTAAAAGAAGGTAAAATAATTACTCCTGATTCTGGTGTTGAAGGTGTTGATATATATGTTTCAACTAGTTCAGCGGGTGGTGGTCTTCAAATGATGGTTGCCGGGGTAGTCAAATCTATGTCAGGGGAAAGCGCTGAAAGAGCTGCGTTAGGTGCAGGGTCTATTGTGATGGATGTACTTGCCTCAAACGATGGTAGGCTTGCGCATGAAAAAATTACTCGAATTCGACAATTGAGACCTGATATGATTTTGCTTTCTGGAGGAACTGATGGTGGGACTACTACTCACGTAACTGAATTAGCAGAAATTCTTGCAGCTGCAAATCCTAGACCAAGATTAGGTCAAAATTATAAATTACCAGTTATTTATGCAGGGAATAATAAAGCTCAGGATGCTATTCAGGAAACATTAGGTGAAATTTCTGACTTAGATATTGTAGATAATATTCGTCCAATTCTTGAAAAGGAAAACTTAGAACCTTCAAGAGACAAAATTCATGATTTATTTATGGAGCACGTGATGGCTCAAGCTCCTGGATATAAAAAATTAATGTCCTGGACAGATGCGCCAATTATGCCCACACCTGGAGCGGTTGGTTCATTGATTGAAATGATTGCAAAAAAAGAAAATATTTCTGTAGTTGGAGTTGATATTGGTGGAGCAACCACTGATATTTTTTCCGTCTTTCAAGGAAAATTTAATAGGACAGTTAGTGCTAACTTAGGGATGAGTTATTCTATTTGTAATGTCTTAGCGGAATCAGGATTAGATAATGTTTTAAGATGGGTTCCTTTTGATATTGACCGAAGTGAATTAACGAATAGAATTGGAAATAAAATGATTCGTCCAACAACCGTTCCACAATCATTAGAAGAATTAGTTATTGAACAAGCTATAGCAAGAGAAGCATTGCGATTATCATTTATCCAACATAAGGAGTTTGCTACTAGTCTTAAGGGAGTTCAATCTGAAAGAACTATTTCTGATGCCTTTGAACAATCTGCTAGTGGACAATCTTTGGTGAATATGATGGAATTAGATTTACTTGTTGGTTCTGGAGGTGTTCTTTCACATGCCCCTAGAAGACAGCAATCTGCTCGAATGTTAATTGATGCATTTATGCCAGAAGGAATCACGCAGTTAGCTGTCGATTCAATTTTCATGATGCCTCAATTAGGAGTTTTAGCTAATATTGAAAAAGATGATTTAAAAGATGAGGCTAGCCAAGCTGCTCTAGAGGTGTTTGATAATGACTGCTTAATAAGATTAGGCACATGCGTGGCTCCAGTTGGTTCAATTAAACCCGGTCAATTGATGGCAGAAATTACATTGAATTTTCAAGATGGAAAGACAGAAGTTATTCAGATCAATGAAGGCGATTTAAAATTAATTGAACACCCTTATGAAGAAGTTAAAGTTTCAATTAAACCTTCCAGAGGTATCGATGTTGGAGCTGGAAAAGGAGAAGCAATAGAATCATCAATTTATGGAGGGGTCGTTGGACTTATTTTTGATGGTAGAAATCGTCCAATTACCTTATCCAAGACTCCAGTAGAGCGAATAGAGAGTTTATCAAAATGGTCAAATGCTGTTGACGAATATCCAAAAGGGGATTTGCTATAATGGCACATTCATATACACCTGGATTAAAAGTTCTAAAAAAGACTCTTTTTAAAAAAGAAAGAATTCTTCCTTTAAAAGGAAAAGTGTTAGTTAAAAAAGGCGATAAAGTCACTCCAGATACAATTGTTGCATCTACAAATCTTCCTGGAAATGTCCAAATGTTGAAGGTTAATAATCTTTTAAATATTGAACCTCAAGACGTAAAAAATTGTTTAAAAGTCAAAGAAGGAGATGTAGTCAAAAAAGGAGATTTAGTTGCTGAAACTGCTGGAATATTTGGAATGTTTAAATCTTCAGTAGAATCCCCAGTTGATGGAACAATAGAATCTATTTCAGATACTACTGGAAGAGTAGTTGTTCGAGAGGCTCCAGTCCCCGTAGAAATTGATGCTTATGTTCAAGGTCAAATTGAAGAAATCATTTCAGAGGAGGGGATTGTTTTAACTTCTAATGCAGCATTTATTCAAGGAATCTTTGGTATTGCTGGAGAAAAAAGAGGAAAAATAAAAATTTTAGTTTCTAATCCTGAAGACGAGATAACTGAAGAGATGATTTCTGCAGATTTAAAAGGAAAAATTGTAGTGGGTGGATCATTTATAAGTCTTGCAGCATATAAAAAAGCAATTAATTTAAAAGTTGCTGGAGTTGTTGTTGGAGGATTCAATTATTTTGATTTAAAAGCTGTTCTTGGTTACAATTTAGGAGTAGCGATTACAGGAACTGAGGATTTAGCTACAGCTTTAATTGTTACTGAAGGTTATGGATCAATCCCAATGAGTAATGCTACATTTAGTCTACTGCAGACTTATGATGGGCAAGAAGCTTCAGTAAATGGTGCTACGCAAATTCGAGCAGGAGTAATTAGACCAGAAATTGTTATTCCATTAAGTGAGGATTCTTCTAATTTATCTGATGTCAACAAAGAACCAGAAGGAATTAAAGAAGGTAGCTTGGTGAGAGTAATACGTGCACCTTATTTCGGCAGATTAGGAACAGTTTCATCGTTACCATCCGAGTTGCATAAAATGGAATCTGAAACAATGGTTCGTGTTGCAAATATTCTTCTTAAAAAAACCAAGGATTTAAAAGAAGAAGAAATTTTAATTCCGCGTGCAAATTTAGAAATGGTAGAGCTTGAGTAATGGAAATGACATCTGAAGACAAGAAATTTTTAGGTAAACTCGCAAAAAAAATTGTAGATTACCAGATGGTGACCCCAACAATCTTTTTTTTAGAGATAACAAAACCACTTAGTTTTATCGGAAGTCAAGCGATGGTTTTTTTTGGACCGATAATTAATGCATTTGTCAATTCTGATGGTTATTATAGGGCAGCTGAAATTTTTGAACATCCAACAAATATTGAATTTTTAATTCAAGAAATTGAAAGGCTGTCAAAAAAATGAAGTGTTTAAAGTGTAAACATACATGGAAAAGAACCAAATGGTATGAATACATCAGTTTTTTGTCTACTTGCGCCAAATGCGGAAGTCGATGGATACTAAGATATTAAGATGAATAAACAGACTTTACAGAATCAACTGGTACTCATAGGTATTGTCTTATTGACTTTACTGATTTCTCGTTTTGAATTTTTTAATTCTGAAAGATCCTTCATGTTCGCAATACTTTTACTAATTATTTATATTCTATTTCAAGAAGTTTCTAATGTTAAAAAAAATCCAGACTCAATTTTTCTACGCACCATTCCTGGTTTAAAAGCTGTCGAAGAAGCTGTAGGGAGATCAACCGAAATGGGAAGACCCATCTTATATGTTCCAGGAATCATGGATATGAATGAGGTGGAAACAGTGGCTGGAGTTATCATCTTAGGTCATGTAGCCAACATGACAGCTCAATATGAAACCAGTTTAGATGTTCCAGTTTCTAGGTCAATTGTGATGCAAGCTGCTAGAGAAGCATGCAAGGAATCATATCTTCGTCAAGGTAGGCCAGAGTTATTCAATGATGATATGGTTCATTATGTTACTGATGAACAATTTGCTTACGCAGCTGGAGTAAACGGAATTATGCAACGATCAAAACCCGCTGCTTGTATGTATATGGGTAAATTTTATGCAGAGTCCTTGCTTTTTGCAGAGACTGGGAATGGAATTGGAGCTATACAAATTGCTGGTACTGCTTCTCAGGCTCAGATTCCATTTTTTGTTACTGCTTGTGATTATACATTGATGGGTGAGGAATATTTTGCAGCGAGTGCATACTTGTCAGAGAAACCTGAATTAATTGGTGGAGTGAAAGCGCAAGATACTTTTAAAATTTTCTTAATCTTTCTGATTGGATTAGGATTTTTAGCTCGCATGCTATTTGATTTAGATATATTATCTTTTAACTTAGTTGAATTGATTGGATAACAGATGTTTTTAAGAAGAACAATACCAATTTTTATAGTAGGATTTTTTGGAGCATTTACTCTTTTTGGTTGGTTTATTGAAAATGAATCCATTAAAGCTTTTATCAATGATGATGCTACTCAATGGTATGATATTATCGCTAGCTTTGCAATTTTCTTAGGAGCTTTAAACTTATTAAAATTGCAATCCTTAAAAGTTTTAAAACGTCAATCTGGCTGGCAATATAGTTTAATTGCCATACTTTCATTTCTATATGTTTTTGTTATTGGATTTTTTATGAGAGGTGCTTTTTTTGTTGAAATAAGTTCTATTCCTTCAAATCCTGATCCAATGATAAATTTAGTCAATGAAACTACAGCTCTTGAATTGAACTCTTCTTATTTTGTTGATGTCAACAACGAAAATCCTTTTAGAATTGAAGTACCTTTTTATACAGACTCAAGCGCAGATGATTTTGTTGCTCAATTAGCTTCATTAGGTGTCAATTCTGCTGTTGTTCCTACTCCATGGGGAGCGCATATTCAAACTTCTGGTGGTTTGTTTAAATGGATGTTTGATAATATTTTTACACCATTGTCTGCTACCATGTTTGCTCTATTAGCATTCTTTGTTGCATCAGCCTCTTATCGAGCATTTAAAGCGAGAAACTTTGAGGCAACTTTACTGCTTTTAGCAGGAATCATTATTATGATTGGAAGAGTTCCTGTTGGTAGCCTTATTTCAAGTTGGTTTGTGATGTATTTAACTGTGTTGGGCGTTGGAGTCGTGTTAAGCGGTTTAGTAAGAGATCGTAGAATTATTTTTGGATGGGTATTATTTGGGCTTTTATTTGTTACTATTTTAGGAATGCAAATGGGTTGGCCGATTGATAAGCCAACAATGTTTTTCTTACCTGCACTCCAAGAATGGATTTATATGGTTCCAAATGTTGCCGGAGCTAGAGCAATTATGATTGGAATTGGTTTAGGAATTATTATTACAAGTCTTAGATATATTTTTGGACTTGAAAAATCGTATATCGGGGATCAATAGTGGAAAAGTTAGAAAATATTATTTTAAAACTCGGTTCAATTGATCGAAGAATAATCTTTCTT
>JAFMFP010000050.1 GCA_017856055.1 Fidelibacterota bacterium
CTTATCATTGGTTTAGCTGTATTAATTCCTCTTTTAAGGCCCGTAGATTTACCAATTAGACCAGGTCCATCATCACAACAAGTTTATGATGCCATCGATTCTATTCCTGATAATTCAAAAGTATTGATTTCATTTGATTATGGACCAAGTACTAGACCGGAGATTCACCCAATGACTCTTGGAGTAATGCGACAGTTGTTAGATCAAAATAGGGGACATAAAATTTATGTTACATGTTTGTGGCCTGATGGTTTATATATGGCTAAAGATGCTCTCAAAACTATCAACAACGAATATACGTTAGAAAAATATGAAGATTATGTATTGTTGGGTTTTAGACCAGGATATGAGGCGGTTATTAAGGGTCTTGAAAATAACTTACGTGCAGTGTATACAGTTGATGCAGATTTGACTTCCATTGATGATATTCCAATGATGGAAGGAATCAATAGTTTGGAAGATTTTGATTTCATTTTCAGCGGTTCGGCTGGATATCCAGGATCTTTAGAATGGGTCTTGTACGGCCCTACTACAGTTCCACTATCATCTGGTACTACATCAATTCAGGTAAATGAAGTTTTACCCTATGTGCAAAGTGGTCAATTAAAAGGAATTCTAGCAGGTATGCCTGGTGCAGCAGAGTATGAAGCTTTAGTTGGAAAAAAAGGAATCGCTACTAGTGGAATGGCTGCTCAGTCATATGGGCATATTGTTATTATTCTATTTATTATTCTTGGAAATCTTGCTTATTTCATCAAGGAAAGAAGGGAGAGAAAGTATTAAAATGTTGTTTTCTTCATTATTTGGTGCTTGGATAGCTGCTTTTTTAACTTTAGGTATATTTTCTTATCTTTTTAGAGATAATCCATTCTACCGCATTGCTGAGCATGTTTTCGTAGGTGTATCTGCAGCATATTGGGCTGCCACTTTCTATTGGACTCAAATCTATCCCAATCTTTTTGGTAGATTATTTCCAATTGATGGACCGTTTAATAATTTTTGGGTAGTAGACAAAGGACATGAATTTAGTATTATTTATATTTTACCTTTGATTTTAGGAATAATGATGTTGTTAAGTGTTTCAAAACAGTTTAACTGGATGGCTAGATGGGGGATTGCATACACGGTTGGAATTGCTGCAGGTTTGAAAGCTTTTGGATATTTAAAGTCAAATGTTATAGAACAAGTTGCTTCTTCTGCATTGCCAATTTTTGATGGAAATACCCCTTGGTTTGCTATTTCAGGAAACAGCATCTTTAACAATTTAGTTATCATAATTGGAACTGTTTCTGCTTTACTTTATTTTTATTTCTCCAAAGAACAGAAGGGGGCGTTTGGTAAAGTAACTCGTCTAGGAATTTACTTCTTAATGATTAGTTTTGGAGCCTCTTTTGGTTTTGCAGTTATGGGTCGTATTTCGTTGTTAATTGGCAGATTCAATGATTTAATTAATTTTTCAACTGCAGATTATAATTACGCAACCATTTGGATTATAATTTTTATTGTGATTGTTTTAGGATTTTGGTCATTCAAGAATCCTGAAAAATCAGAGGTGTAGCTACCATGAATCCTCAAGATATCCGCCAAGAAATTTCTAAGTCTATGTTGGCTGATGGGATGTCTCCAATAATCGATTTAGAAAAATCCCATGGATCTTGGTTAGTTGATAAAGTTTCTGGAAAAGAATATTTGGATTTATTTTCAATGTTTGCTTCTTTGTCTGTTGGATATAATCATCCTTATGTTATAGATCAGTCTGAAAGATTAAAAATTGCTGCCATCAATAAGCCTACTAATTCTGATGTTTATTCTGAACAAATGGCTGAATTTGTCAAAACTTTTCGTGAAATAGCTCAACCTAATTATCTTCCATATGCTTTCTTTATTGAAGGTGGAGGATTAGCTGTTGAGAACGCTCTTAAAGTGGCTTTTGATTGGAAAAGAAGAAAGAACATGGCTAAAGGTAGTTCTGTTAAAGGAGAAAAAGTGATTCATTTTAAAGAGTGTTTTCATGGAAGAACTGGATATACAATGTCCATGACTGATTCTCCAGATAAACGAAAAACAATGTATTTCCCTAAATTCGATTGGCCTAGAGTTTCTAATCCTAAAATTACATTTCCAATTGAGAATCATTTAGATTCTATTATTGCTGCAGAAAATCAAGCAATTAGTGAGATCAAAGATGCTATCAATAAAAATCCAGATAATATTGCTTCAATTATAATTGAGCCTATTCAAGGAGAAGGTGGCGATAATCATTTCCGATGTGAATTCATGCAAGCTCTTCGTCATATCTGTGATGAAAATGATATAATGTTAATATATGATGAAGTTCAAACTGGAGTCGGTGTTACCGGTAAGATGTGGGCTCATCAGCATTTTATGGATGATAAGTGTCAATCTAATTGCACTTGCTCAGGAGTTTTGAATGCTAAACCAGATATCATCTCATTTGGAAAGAAAACTCAAGTTTGTGGTATAGCAGTTAGTTCAAGAGTAGATGAAGTTGATGGTCATGTTTTTAAGGAATCTAGTCGAATCAACTCTACTTGGGGTGGAAGTTTAATTGATATGGTTCGTTTCACAATTTATTTAGAACTGATTCAACAGGAAAACTTAGTCAATCTTGCGGCAAAAACAGGTATTTATTTACAAAATAAACTTCATAGTCTCCAGGATGAGTTTCCGAATCATATTTCCAATGTTCGAGGAAAAGGTTTGTATTGTGCCTTTGATCTTCCTTCTTCAGATATGAGAAATCTTTTAGCGGATAAACTAGTAGAAGAAGGATCTATAATTTTAGGTTCTGGAACAAAATCTATTCGCTTTAGACCTCATTTAAATGTTTTAGAATCTGATATTGATTTTGGAATTGACTCTTTTAGAAGAGCTCTCAAAAAAATATAGTTATATGTCAGAAAAAGGTTCGCTATTTGTTGTCGCAACTCCTATTGGAAATCTCAGTGATGTCACTTATAGAGCTATTGATACGTTGTCATCAGTAGACTTTATTTTAGCTGAAGATACAAGAAAGTCCTCAATTTTTTTAAAACACTACAGTATTAAAACTAAGATGCTTTCCTATCATGATTTTACTACAGATGAAAAAATAACATCTTTTGTCGATTTGCTTGAATCAGGAAAAAGAATAGCTTTAATCTCTGATGCGGGTACTCCAACGATTAGCGATCCTGGATTTCGATTGATCCAATCTTGTATTGAAAAAGAAATTCAATGTATTCCTATTCCAGGACCATCTTCGATTACTGCTGCTCTTTCAATAGCTGGACTTCCAACAGATCGATTCACATTTATAGGTTTTCTTCCGCACAAAAAAGGAAGAATGAAAAAAATTAATTCTCTTATTAATATTGATCACACAATAATACTTTTTGAAAGTCCTCATCGTCTACAAAAAACCTTAAAGGAACTTTCACAGACTCTTGGAAATAGGCCAGTTGTTATTTGTAGAGAATTAACAAAGTTGTATGAAGAAATTATTCGAGGTAATTTATCAGAGTTGATAACTGAAATTGAAAGTAAAAAACTTAAAGGCGAATTTGTTTTATTAATTGGAAAAAATAATGAATGATTTAATTGATTCAGGAAAATTTATCACATTTGAGGGAATAGACGGTTCTGGTAAAACCTCCCAGTGTGAATTATTAGTTGACTATTTAGAAGAAAAAACTGTGTCAGCTAAAATGGTACGAG
>JAFMFP010000051.1 GCA_017856055.1 Fidelibacterota bacterium
GGTTATTTTTATATTTAATTTTTATCTGATTTAAAAGCGGACTTATTTCTTGCATCTTTTTTGAAGACCTTAGTTGTTTAGCCATCAATGGGTATGTTATTGATTTAATTAATATGGCAAAAAGAATAACAACAACGCCATAATTTGGAATTAAACCAAACATCCATGCCATAACAGAATAAACTATCCATGATATTGAATACAGCCACTGCCAACCTAGAATTTTTTCTTCAATTCCAACCCCTAAATCTTTAATAGCAGTAAATTCAAGTGGGCCAAAAAATAGGGTTGTTTTAGAAGAATTAATATTCTGTGAAAATCTTAAATCAACAGCAGCCCTTTCATTGGCGCTATATTTAGTAAGGTTAACTATATCTGTTTTTTGGGGCACCAAAAAAATGCCAAAATATTTTGTTCGATATCCCAGAAAATCAGAATTCCCAGTAAATTGCTTTGTTTCTTTTTCAGAAGAAACATTAGAAGAACCAAAAAAACCAGATCTTCCCACCCTAAAAGATTCAATGTTTCCACTTTGGCCAACTAGACCCTCTTGAAACATTAAATCTTGAGAACCCTCAGAAGAAATTAAGCCACCCTCCCAGGTTAAACTATATTGAGAGTCAAGAGTGTGGGACCTTAAACCTTGAAGATCAGCATCAATATCAATATTATATTGATTATAATAAAACGTTAAGGTTTTAGATATTGTTGATTCATTTAACTCTTTTGAAAAAACAAGAGAAACAGTAGGATTTTTGTCATCAAGCAAAAAATCTTTTTTTGTATCCTGAAAATACCAATTACCATCTAAAAGAACCTCTTCACCGTTGATATCATAGTAAGAGATATAAAGATTGTTGCTATTGTAGCGATCAATTAGCTCTAAAGAAGACTCATTTCTTTTTAGGTGTTCGTTCAGCTTAAAAGATATAATTGATCCACCGTTTTGAGAGCTAATAATAGCAGTGTAAAGATTGTTTTTTATGGTTACTAATTGCTCTTCAATTGCAATTCCCTGATTAACGGAGGTTTTATTAACAATATCTACTGTTTCTTGAACCCCTAAATTGCTAACAGTAAGCGATTCTGGCGCATTTTTCTCTTCAGGGTTAATCAAAGAATTATAAGAGGGCCACAATAATAGAATTGCACCGATTAATAAAAAACCAGTGAGTGTTTTTTGATTCATACTAGGATGAAACAGTAAGCTTTTTTCTGCCTTTTTTTCTTCTAGAAGCTAAAACTTTTTTACCACCAACGGTTGAATTTCTTTCTCTAAAACCGTGAGTGTTTTTTCGCTTTCTGTTGCTTGGTTGATAAGTTCTTTTCATTTTTAAACTGCCGAAATATAGCGCTTTAAACTTATTTGTAAAACAATAAATAGAGCATTAAATAAAATTCTTGATTGCTTAAATAAAAATACATTAATGTAGATAAGTTATATTTTATTAACGTTAATAACTTGTGGATAACTATGGATTATAAAAATATTTGGAAGAAAACCTTAAAAAATCTTAAAAAAGATCTTCCTCAACATGCATTTGAAGCGTGGATAGATACTCTTGATCCCGTTGGATCTTCTGATAGTATTTTTATTTTAGAAGCACCCAATCAATTTGCTTACGACTGGATAATCAATAATTATTTTGACTTAATTCAAACAGAGCTACAAGCGGTTGAATCGTCCCTCTCTCTTAAAATTTCAATTGCGCCACAGTCTTCGCAAAATATAAAAGTAACACAAATACACGAAGATGAGCCGACAAAACAGAATTCTCCTGGCAGAAGAGTAAACATTAACCCCGGAAGTGTTTTTTCTTCTTTTATTGAGGGCCCTAATAATATTTTTGCTAAGAATGCTGCAGAAAAGGTTTCAAAAAACCCTGGAGCGGTAGGCTTTAATCCTCTAATTATTTATGGGGGTGTCGGGCTTGGAAAAACTCACCTCTTACACTCCATTGCTAACAGTCTTTTGGCGGGCAAGTCTCCCAAAAATGTCGTTTTAGCCTCATCGGAAAAATTTACTAATGACTTTATTTCTAGCATTCAACAAAACAAATCCTTGGACTTTTCCAAGGTTTACAGAAACGCAGATGTGCTTCTTATTGATGATATCCAATTTTTTCAAGGCAAGGAGCAAACGCAGGAGCAATTTTTTCATACCTTTAATGATCTTTATAATGCTGGAAAGCAGATTGTTATGACTGCAGATAGATATCCCGGAGAGATGGTGGGATTGCAAGATAGGCTACTTTCTCGCTTTCAGTCAGGCCTTCACGCTGACATACAGCCGCCCGATTTTGAAACAAGAGTTGCTATTCTTTCTAAAAAAGCCAAAGAAAACAATTTAAAAATTGAATCTAAAATGCTTGAAAAAATCGCCTCATATGTTAGGACAAATATTCGAGACCTTGAAAGCTGTATTACAAAAGTGTATGCCCACTCAACTCTCTCAAGCGGTGAAATCAATGAGGCGCTTATTGATTCAATAATAAGGGAAAGGGTGGGAGATCAAAACTTTCAAAGGGTAAATATCCACGATGTAATAGATGGGGTTTGTAAAATTTTTGCAGTTTCTGAAGAAGAATTAATTGGAAAATCACGAAGACAAAATATTGCCGAAGCTCGACAGGTTGTTGCCTATCTCTGCCGTGAAGTTTTAGATATGCCATTGAATACCATTGGAATTCATTTAGGCGGAAGAGACCACACCACAATTATCCACGCTCACAAAAAAGTTGAAGACTTGTTAAAAAAAGATAATAAATTTAAAAGAAAGGTTGATATTATTTTTAACGAAATCAGCCTAAACTAAAAGGAAAAATCATGTCAAAAGGTACCGTAAATAAAGTTATTGTCGTTGGAAGGCTAGGCCAAGACCCAGAAATAAGATATACCCAAGATGGAGCCGCTGTAGCAACTTTTAGCGTTGCAACAAACGAATCTTGGAAAACAAAGGAAGGAGAAACTCAAGAGAGAACTGAGTGGATTAAGTGTACTGCTTTTGGACCTTCAGTTGAAAAATATATTCAACCCTATATTAAAAAGGGAACTCAGGTTTACGTTGAAGGCTCTTTAAGAACCGATAAGTGGCAGGATAAAGACGGCAACGACAGGTATTCTACTGGTGTCGTTGTTAATAACTATGGCGGACTTCAAATTGTTGGATCGGGATCTTCATCTGGAACGGATGTCTCACCGGGCATGAATCAGGACTCTCAGTCCCCAAGCATGGGAGAGTCCCAAGACTATGAAGACGACAACCTACCATTTTAATAATGTAAGTGAAGTCTCCTGCACCTAGAAACAAAATCTTAAGATATTTTATTACATATCTAGCGGCTATTGTTTGTTCTGTCTTGACAAAAATAAAAGTAGAAGGAAAAGAAAATCTTCCGCTTAGTGGGCCCTTTATTTTAGCCCCAAATCATATTGACCACTCTGATCCAGTTGCTATCGCTTATGCAATCAAGAAACCTATCACGTTTTTAATGGCAGAAGACCTTGAAGACGTTCCACTTATCACAAGCATTGTTCCATGGGCTTATGGCGTGGTGCTGGTAAATCGAAAAAAACCTAGGCTTTCAACTTTTAAGACAATGAACAAACAAATTAAGGCAGGGGAAATTGTTTGTATTTTTCCAGAAGGAACTTCTTTAAGTCCAACCTTAATTGAGGGTAAAAATGGAGCCGCCATGTTTGCCTCCAAACATA
>JAFMFP010000052.1 GCA_017856055.1 Fidelibacterota bacterium
GATCTCGTCATAGAGATGAATTTACTTATGACTCATTTAGTGAAGGTGAAAAACAAAGAATCGACCTCGCTCTCCTATTCACATGGAGACAAATCGCTAAGATGAAAAATAGTGTATCGACTAATCTTTTGATTCTTGATGAGACCTTTGACTCTTCATTGGATCATGAGGGTGTGGACAATCTATTGAAGATTCTCTATACATTGGGAGATGATACAAATATTTTTGTCATATCTCACAAAGGAGAAATCCTTGATGGTAAATTCAATGCTAAAATTGAATTCAAAAAAGAAAAGAATTTTTCAAAAATGGTTGCTTAAAGTGCTTTACTTTTCAACTAAAATGAGTTATAATACTGTATATTAATAATTACTGGAGTATATTATGGAATTGAATGAAGGTACACTACAAGTTCTTAAAAACTTTTCGGGGATTAATCCAAACATTATGATCCGAAATGGTAATGTTCTTAAGACTATTAGTGAAGCAAAAAATGTACTTGCTAAAGCTGAAGTACAAAATGAATTTTCTCAAGACTTTGGGATTTATGATCTCAACGAATTTATTGGCGTTTTATCTCTTGTTGATAAACCAACCCTTTCATTTCAAGAAAGTTGTGTCGTGGTTGGTGATTCATCTGGTCGTTCAAAGGTAAAGTATTTTTTCTCATCTGAAGATACTTTGACTACACCTCAGAAAGATATTAATATGCCAGATGCAGAAATTTCTTTTACTTTAGATTCTTCAACACTTGATAAAGTAAAAAGAGCCGCATCAACTCTTGGTCACAATGAAGTTGTGATTAAACCAGGAAATGGTTCTATTGTTCTTTCTGTCACAGAAATGCAAAATTCAACTTCTAATTCATTTGATATTGATATAGCAGGTGAATATACAGAAGGAGTTGATTTCAAAATGATTTTAGATATTAATAACCTTAAAATCATTCCTGGTGACTATGATGTAAAACTTTCTTCTAAATTAATTTCTCAATTTAGTCACAAAGAACTAAATGTCCAATATTGGATTGCCCTCGAAAAGACATCTACATACGGAGTATAATATAATGTCAGATTCAAATCAATTGCGAGATCTCGCAAACAAATCAAGTCGCAGTACTGTTGCTGTAATTGATGCCATGACTCAGCGTGGTGCATTTAAAGGTGAAGAACTATCTACCATTGGTGGTCTTCGCGATCAGTGTATTGCTATTATTCAACTTTGTGAACAAATGGCTCAAGACGAAGCAATGGATGATGGTGAATAGTCTTTACAAACTCTTTGTTTTTTGATATAATATTTTTTGTTATGGAGTTTGTAAATGTCTAATGATTTCCTTTGGGTTGAAAAATATAGACCCAAAAAAGTTGCTGATACCATTTTACCTAATGGTATTAAAGAAACCTTTCAAAAACTAGTAGATACTGGTGAATTGCCTAATATGCTTTTTACTGGTACTGCTGGTCTTGGAAAAACCACAGTTGCTAAAGCACTGTGTAATGAATTAAATCTTGACTACATTATTATCAATGGATCTGAAGAAGGTAATATTGATACACTTCGTGGTAAGATCAAACAATTTGCTAGTTCTGTCTCACTTCAGGGTGGATATAAAGTCGTAATCCTTGACGAAGCAGATTATCTTAATCCTCAATCGACACAACCAGCTCTTCGTGGTTTCATCGAAGAGTTTTCGAATAACTGTAGATTTATTCTTACTTGTAATTTTAAAAATCGTATTATTGAACCACTTCATTCTCGTTGCGGTGTATATGAATTTAATACAACTAAGAAAGACCTAGCTCTACTTGCAGCACAGTTTATGAAACGTTGTAAGTTTATACTAGAAGAAGAAGGTGTAAGTTATGATGAAATGGCTATTGCTGATCTTATCATGAAGTTTGCTCCTGATTGGAGAAGAGTTTTAAATGAACTACAACGTCAATCTATTTCTGGAAATGTTTCAGTAAAAGTTGATCAAGTTGGCGGATCGTTTGATGACTTATTTAAACACCTTAAAACAAAAGATTTTAAAAATATGCGTTCATGGGTTGTGAATAATATTGACACTGATGCATCTGCAATCTTTCGTGGTATTTACGATCGTATGTACGATAAGTTAAATCTACAATCAATTCCACAGTTGGTTCTTATCCTTGCAGATTATCAGTATAAAAATGCCTTTGTTGCAGATCACGAATTAAATGTTGTTGCATGTATGACGGAGATTATGGCTAATGTCGAATTCGCTTAGTCCGTTTGACTTTCTCAATGATATCAACTATGGTAAACAAAATATCATGGTTGATGACATTACAGAAAAACAATATAACGCATTTATGGTGAATCGTGGTCTTTCTTACTTTAATGATACTGTTCTTATTGCTAACGAGATGAATATCAACCACCACTTAGATAGCCGTCTTCAATTTGATTTTTTTATAAATATAATTAGAAAACGAAAAAGGTTTTCTAAATGGTTCAAACCTGAATCAAATAGTGACGTGGAAGTAGTTAAGGAATATTATGGCTATAGCAATGAAAAAGCGCGCCAGACCTTAACCCTTCTTACAAAAGAACAAATAGAAGAATTGAAGAAGAAGGTTTATAAAGGTGGAACAAGAAAATAATATAGTAGAGTGGACACCTACTTCCATGTTGGAAGTTATACTAAACGAGCCTGATGACTTTTTAAAGGTTCGTGAGACTCTCACTCGTATTGGTGTCGCGTCAAGAAAAGACAATAAGTTATATCAGTCTTGTCATATCCTACATAAACAGGGTAGATATTTTATCGTTCATTTTAAGGAGTTATTTCTCCTTGATGGTAAAAAATCTAATCTTGAAGAAAATGATGTTGCACGTAGAAATACAATTGCAACATTAATGAGTGACTGGGGTTTAATCACTATTGACAATAAGGAAAATGCTCAACCGTTAGCTCCTTTACGTCAGATTAAAATTATACCTTATAAAGATAAAGATAAATGGGAATTATGTCCAAAATATAATATTGGAAATAAATAATACTTTACCCCTTTACTTTTTCGAAAAAGATATTATATATAGATTAGGATGCCGCATGGTGCGGGTCCAAATATAACCTTGCTTAATTGGAGGTCACAATGACTAGAGCAAATCTTTTGCCAAGAAACGCATTTCTTGGTTTCGATCACATCTTCGATCAACTGGAAAATATTCACAGTCAAGCGAAGGATACCTATCCCCCACATAACGTAGTTAAACACGATGCGTATCATTACGAAATCGAATTAGCAGTGGCTGGATTTAGTAAAGAACACATTGACATTGAGATTAAAGACCATGTATTGACTATCAAAGGTGATAGACCAATGCGTCGTCCTCAAGAACTTTATGTTCATAAGGGTATCAGTGCTCGAAATTGGAGCAAGTCATTCAGACTGTCGGAATATACCGAAGTATCCGGAGCTGATCTAACGGATGGAATCCTGACTGTCAAACTTGAAGTCATTCTTCCAGAAGAAAAGCTGCCTCGTAAAATTTCAATTGGAAACAACGAGGTAAAAAATGACA
>JAFMFP010000017.1 GCA_017856055.1 Fidelibacterota bacterium
AGCCAAAAATTATTGGGTGGGGTGTTAAATATAGGTGTGTTATATGATCAATAAACAGCTGGTTCGTTACTGCCCCCCCACCAACGAAAAGAGTTTCTGCCTGAATTGTGTTAAATATATCTTCCGTTTTTGTGTGACTATCAACTGGAACGAGGTTTCTATTTGACAAATTTGAACCAATTAAACTTAGTGTTTTTTTTCCCATTGCAACATAGTGTCCTAGGGTTTGTTTTTTAAACAGCCCCTTGTCTTTTGTCCAGGTAAGTGAGTCATTTTTATTTGCGGCAATAAAACCATCTAAGCTTATCGCCGCAATTAAAATAATTTTCACTAATCGTTTAGCGGCTTTCCATTTTCATCAATACTGCCTGCTGCAACCTGATAAAGATCATCAAATTTTATATACCTTTTGATAGCCTTATTTACTTCATCAAGAGTTACAGCGTTGATGCGCATTGTATAATTGTCTATATAGTCTAGGCTTCCATAGTCTATAATAGAGCTTAAAATGGATGATGCAATTCCACCTGTGGTGTCAAATGCCACCTGATAATTTCCGTTAATAGTTGATTTGGCGACATCTAGCTCATCTTGAGTAATACCTTCTGAGGCCCATATCTTAATTTGTTCAAGGGTGGCTGTCTCGCCTCTTTCTAGTAATTGTGGAGCAAATGTTCCTCCCACATACCAATAACCATCATTTCCATTTCCCATACCAGAAACGGAAGAGTTAATTCCATAGGTTAATCCTTCTTTAACTCTTACGGTTTGCATTAATCTAGCAGAAAAATTACCACCCAGAACATGATTAGCTAAAAACATCGGAATATAATCATCGCTATATCTATCAATTCCAAGCGGAGTTCCAACTATAAAATCCGCACTAGTCTTGTCTTGCATTGAAACATAAGTTTTTGATGAGACGGGTTGTCCTAAAGCTTTTTCCTTTAATGGTTTTGTATTTACTAGTGGAAGGATAGAAAGTTTTTCTTTAATCATATTGCTTAAGTCGTCGTGTGATACATCCCCAACTGCAACAATAATCATAGATCCTCTACCATAAAATTCTTTATGATACTTAATAAGCTCCTCTCTAGTTGCTTTATTAATGTCTGCAATTGCTTCATCGGGGTCGATGGGTGAATTTTGATGATTTTTACCATAAAACGCTTCAAGCATATTGTTCACCGCATTCCCCCTGGTGCTTTCTTTTGATCTTTTGTATCCCGTTTCAAGTTGTTTTTTAATTTTTCCAAGCTCTTGATTATCAAATTTTGGATTTGCTAGCTGGTCAGACAAAAGATCTAAAATTAATTCTGTTTCAGACGAAAGAAATTTTGCACTAAAACCAACGCTGTCTTTTCCATTAGAAAAACCTAATCTTGCACCAACCTTTTCTAATTTTTCACTAATTTCAAATTTAGTTTGATTAGACGTTCCCTGGTCTAACATTGACACAACCATATCGGGGATTCTCGGGTTAGATTCTGGGGCATAAATATCTCCGCCCAAAAAACTACCCCTTAAAGTAACTACACCGCTCCCTCTATTAAGAGTGTAGAGACTAACGCCCTCAACCGGTTGAGAATATTGAACTTTTGTGGAAAATAAATCTTCATCCTTAGAAAAGTATTTAATTTTTTCTTCTTTGAGTTCTTGTGCGCTTTTGATTGATTTTGCGTTACCCTGTGACCCTCCACTTTCTGGTATAAAATATCCTATTGTAGAAAAGTCTTCCTTAAAATAATCATTGACAATTTTTTGAACATCTTCAACAGAAACAGCATTAATTTTTTCTTCATATGAAGTATAGAGTGTCCAGTCTCCGGATGCTATTGCTTCATTTAATCCTCCTGCAATTGAATAGCTTCCATCTTGTCCAAACTTAAGAGATGAAATAATTTGAGCTTTTGCCTTATCAAGCTCTTCAACAGTTATTCCATCATTTGCAATTTTTTCATATTCAGAAATAATTAAATTTTCAACCTCTTGATGTGAAACCTCTGGAGATAGGTTGGCAAATACAGTAAAAAGACCGGGGTCTTTAAAAAGAGAGTCCCAAATGTAAATGCTGGTTGTTAGTCCCTTATCAGTAATATTTTTATAAAACCTACTATTTTTTCCTGAAGATAAAACAGATGACAAAACAACAAATGCAGGCGCATCTTTATGTGTTGCAGCTGGAGTTTTGTGCGCAACACCCAAAACGGCTTGTTGTCCAGCTCGTTTTAATGTGATAGTTCTTTTACCTTCCTGTACAGGCTCTTCTGTATAAACCTGAGGTATATCTTCTTTGCTTTTTTTAATTCTTCCAAAATGTTTTTTAATAAGCGCAAGCGCCTCTTTTTCTGAAAAATCACCAATAGCTATAGCGGTTGAATTGTTGGGCCAATAAAAAGTGTCGTAAAATTTTTTTAGCCTTTCAATGGAAACATTTTCAATATCTGTCTTCCAACCAATGGTTGAGTGGTGATAAGGGTGGGCATGATACGCGGTAGCCCAAATGTTTTCATCTAAAACTGAAACTGGGCTATTTTGCCCTCTTTCATATTCATTTCTTACTACAGTCATTTCAGATTGTCTGTCTTCTTCTTTTATATAGGCGTTTCTCATTCTATCTGCCTCAACCTCAATTACCGTCTCAAGGTATTGACTTGGAACTGTCGCAAAATAATTAGTTCTATCTAGCCAGGTGGTTGCATTCATTCTTGCTCCAACAGACTGTAAAACTTGAAAAACAGAATTTCCTTTATCGGTATTAAACTTTTTTGATCCCTTAAACATAAGGTGCTCTAATAGGTGCGTTGAACCGGTGTAGCCGATTGCCTCGTTGCGAGAGCCAACATTATAAGTAACCATAAAAGTAGCAACGGGCGCAGTGTTGTCTTGTTTTAATAAGACTGATAGGTCGTTTGAAATAAGTCTATATTCCTTAATTCCCCCCTCTTCCTTAACAAATTCATATCCCGGATATTTTGCTTGTGACATAGTAACTCCTAAAAAAAGTAGTGCGGTTAATACATTTTTCATTTATTTCTCCTTACTTTTAAAAAATTTTTGGAAAAAATCTTGGTGTTTTTTTTGCATATTCTAAATATTTGTCTCCAAAAATACCAACTAGATAGCTCTCTTCAAAAACAATTATTTTGGACCAAAAAAAATGAATTAAAGGAATCGTGACCATCAAAAGAATAGACTTATTTAAAAGAGAAAATATTATTGGCGTATGATAAATAATAACTGTGTAGACTGGATGTCTTATAAATTTATATATACCCACCTGAGAAAGTTTTCTTCCCCTTTCTGTTGGAGGAAGACTAAATAATATCCAAAACAAAATAAAAAGCGCCTCAATAATTACAATCCATAAAAGAATTCTTATCCAAAAATCGTTGATGTTAACAGAAAAAAAGGTCAACTTTTTGTCCACATATAAAACAATATAAATAAAGAGACCCGTTATAAGGGCGCCTGGTGGCCCAACATTCCAAAGTCGAAAATAATGTTTTTTGTTAAACCAGTTTTTTAAATCTAACATAAAACTATCCGAAAATTGCCCCGCCCACTCTAACCATAGTAGACCCCTCCTGTATAGCAACCTGATAGTCTTGGCTCATTCCCATGGATAGCGTTCCCATCTTTTTATTCGATGGAAGCTGGCTATTAATTTGATCATAAAAATTTTTCATTTTCTTAAAGTCTTGGGATGTTTCTTTTTTGCTAACCCCAAACCTTCCAATAGTCATCATTCCCTCAATATTAACATAATTGAAACCAAAAATGTCTTCAATTTTTTCTAAAAACATTCTTGGGATAAATCCATCCTTATTTTGATCGTTTGTAATATTAATTTGTAACAATATATTTTGAGATTTTTTTTCAAGCTCTGCATTGGAATTAATTTTTTTAAGGTGATCTATTTTTGAAACTGAATCAATTGAATCGAAAATTTTAGTAGCATTTTTAATTTTATTTGACTGCAGCCTCCCAATCATTCGCTTTTTAATTTTCGCATTGAACAGCTGAGAAAATTTATTTTCAGCTTCTTGAACTCTATTTTCTCCAATTTGATTGACTCCCAATGAAATACACTCATTTATTAGGTTTACTGTTTGATTTTTTGTTACTACTACTAAGTCGACCGAATTTTCCAAAGAAGCTTTGGAAATATTTTCTAAAACACTATTCAGATTCTTTTGAAGGTTCGGCATCGTTATTAATATCTTTTTCTGCGCCATCTTCTTCCAGCATAATTCGTGTAACTGATGAAACGGTTGTTCCTTCTCCAAGCTTGATAAGTCTTACTCCTTGAGTAGCTCTTCCTATTGATCTAATTTGAGATACCGGTAGACGGATTAAAACCCCCTGATTAGTAATAATCATAAGGTCGTCTGCATCAACAACCTCTTTTATTGCAACCATTTTTCCAATTTTTTCAGTTATTTTAATTGTTAAAAGACCCTTACCACCTCTTTTTTGAGATCTATAGTGTGCTACCTCAGTTCTTTTTCCAAAACCATTTTCTGAAACAACCAACACTGTTCCCTCTCTTTTAATAAGAAGCATTCCTATTAATTTGTCATCTTTTGAGCTTAAAGTTATACCCTTAACGCCCATGGTTTTTCTACCACTAGGCCTAATTTGTTCTTCAGAAAATCTTATAGACTTTCCATTTTTGGTACCTAAGAGAATATCGTTGTCTCCAGTTGAAACTCTTGCCTCAATTAAGCTGTCTCCATCCTTAATTTCAACAGCATATATTCCGCCTTTTCTTGGCTTTGAATATGCTGATAACTTAGTTTTTTTGACAAGTCCATTTTGAGTGGCCATTACTACAAAATGATCTTCATTAAATTCTTTAACGGTTATAAAAGCGCTTACCTTTTCATCTGGCTCACACCCGATAAGGTTAATTACAGCCCTTCCTTTGGCTGCCCTTCCTCCTTCTGGGATGTCATAAACTTTAAGCCAATAACACTTACCTTTATCTGTAAAAAACAGTATATAACTGTGGGTATTTGCTATAAAAAGATGTTCAACAAAATCTTCTTCTCTAGATGAGGCTCCTTGAACGCCTCTACCACCCCTTCTTTGACTTCTATATGTTGAAAGGCTGGTTCTTTTGATATATCCATTGTGAGTTATGGTTAAAACCATATCTTCTTCAGCAATCATATCTTCAATACTTAAAGATGTAAAGTCAGCAACAATTTCTGTTTTTCTTCCTTCTCCATAGCTTTCTTTAATTTCAAGAAGCTCTTCTTTGATAATATTCATTTGTATTGATTCGTTAGATAAAATATTTTCTAATTCTGCTATTAACTCTAGGGTGTCTTTGTATTCAGCAACAATTTTTGAGGTTTCTAGTCCAGTTAGTTTTTGTAGTCTCATGTCTAAAATTGCTTGAGATTGTTTTTCAGAAAGTGAAAAATTATTCATTAATCCCTCTTTGGCGCTTTGAGGATCATCGCTTGACTTAATTAATTCAATTATTTTATCAATGTTTTCTAGGGCAATTTTTAACCCTTCTAAAATATGGGCTCGGTCTTTAGCTTTGCCTAAATCATATTGAGTTCTTTTAACAACTATTTCTTGTCTGAAAGAAATAAAAACAGTTAACATTTCTTTAATTGACATTACTTTTGGTGTACCATCAACGAGAGCCAAAAGAATTATTCCAAAAGAATCTTGTAACTGAGTTTGTTTATATAGTTGATTAAGAACTACTTCTGGAACAGCGTCCCTTTTAATTTCAATTACAACCCTCATTCCATCTTTGTCTGATTCATCTCTTATCTCAGAAATGCCCTCAATTTTTTTATCTCTTGCTAAGATTGCAATTTTTTCTACTAATTGTGCTTTGTTGACCTGATATGGAAGCTCAGTTATAATTAAAGAATCTTTTCCTTTTGAATTTGGTTCAACATGTGCTGTTCCCTGAACCTTAACAATGCCCCTTCCTGTTTTATAGGCTGATTTGATTCCATCTAAACCTAAAACTTTACCTCCCGTTGGAAAATCAGGACCCTTAATAAATTTCATAACATCTTCAACGGTAGCATCAGGATTATCAATCAGATGGACTAAAGCATTGATAGTTTCAGAAAGATTATGAGGAGGAATTTTTGTTGCCATTCCCACTGCAATTCCCTCAGAACCATTGATTAATAAGTTTGGAAATACGGAAGGAAGTACTGCCGGTTCTTTAAGGGTTTCATCAAAATTGTTTATCCATTCAACTGTTTCTTTATCAATATCTCTTAATAATTCACTTCCAATTTTAGACATTCGAGACTCTGTATATCGCATTGCAGCGGCTCTGTCGCCATCTACTGATCCAAAATTGCCTTGTCCCTGGATAAGCTCATGTCTCATTGAAAAGTCTTGAGCCATTCGCACCATAGCATCATAAATTGAGCTATCTCCGTGTGGGTGATATTTACCCAAAACATCACCAACAACTCTAGCAGATTTTTTATAAGGTCTATTCCAAAAGCAACCCAATTCACTCATGGTATATAAAATTCTTCTATGTACAGGTTTTAAACCATCTCTAGCGTCTGGCAAGGCGCGAGACATAATTACCGACATAGAATAATTTAGATAGCTTTCTTCTAATTCCTTTAAAAGCTGTTTATCTATTATATTATCTCTTCCAATATCCATATTTAAATATCAATGTTTGTTGCAAATTTTGCCCTATCGGTAATAAAGGTTCTTCTGTGTTCTACTTCAGTTCCCATTAACTCTCTAAATCGAACGTTTGTTTCTTCTTCCATAATATGATCTACCGTTACTTGTATCAAAGTTCTTGATTCAGGGTTCATAGTTGTTTCCCACAATTGTTCTGCATTCATTTCCCCGAGCCCTTTGTAGCGCTGAATATCAATTTTGGTAGATGAATTTTCTGATTCAAGTCGTTGAATCATAATATCTCTTTCAGCATCAGTATATGCATATCTTTCTTTTTTACCCTGTTTTAATTTATATAGAGGCGGCATAGCCATATATAAATAACCATCCTGAACAAGTTTTTTCATTTTTCTCCAGAAAAATGTTAAAAGCAATGTGCGAATATGGCTTCCATCAACATCCGCATCAGTCATAATTACTACTTTGTGATATCTTAGTTTTTCAGGATCAAAACTATTTGGATCATCTTCATTTTCACCAAACCCGCTACCTAGAGCAGTAATCATTGATTGAATTTCATTATTGGCTAAAAGTTTATCTTCACGCGCTTTTTCAGAATTTATTACTTTTCCTCTTAGGGGAAGTATTGCTTGAGTTCTTCTGTCTCTGCCTTGTTTGGCTGTACCTCCAGCTGAATCACCCTCAACTAGAAAAATTTCACACTGCATAGGGTCTTTATTAGAACAATCAGCTAATTTTCCTGGCAACGTTGATGAACCTAATCCAGATTTTTTTCTTACTAGTTCTCTTGCTTTTTTTGCAGCAAGTCTTGCTCTAGCAGCTTCGGCTGCTTTTTCTATTATTTTTTTAGCAACTGTTGGGTTTTGTTCTAAAAAAGCCTGTATTCCATCATAAACAATATTATCAACTAAACCTTTAACCTCACCGTTTCCAAGTTTTGTTTTAGTTTGACCTTCAAACTGCGGTTCCTGAACTTTTACAGATAAAATTGCAGTTAAACCCTCTCTAAAATCATCTCCAGATAATGTAAAATTTTCATTTTTAGTTGTTTTAATTAAATCATTTTTATTGGCATAATTATTTAATGCTCTTGTTAGTGCTGATCTAAATCCTGATAAATGTGTTCCGCCTTCAACAGTATTTATATTATTTACAAAAGAAAAAATGTTACTGTTATAATTACTACTATATCTAAATGCAACATCAACAGGTACTTCAATATCTTCTTTATTTACTGTAATTATTTCATCGTGAATTAAATCTTCATCTCCATCTAAATATTTTACAAAATCAGATAATCCGCCTGGAAAACAATACTCAACAGATGAATCTTCATATTCATTGTTTAAAGTGATAGATAAATCTTTATTTAAATATGCTAATTCTTTTAACCTTCCCTTAATTACATCTTCTTCAAAGCCTCTATGAGTAAAAACTGAATGGTCAGGCATAAATGTAACAATAGTACCCGTTTTATTACTTGTTCCTATTTTTTCTAATTCGGAAGTAGGTTGACCCAAGGAATAAGTTTGTTTATAACAAAAACCATCTCTGTGTACTTCTGCAATTAAAGATTCTGATAATGCATTAACAACAGAAACCCCAACTCCATGTAAACCGCCGGATACTTTATAAGTATTTTTATCAAATTTTCCACCAGCATGTAATACAGTCATAACAACTTCTAAAGCGGGTTTTTTTTCATCTTTATGAATATCTACTGGTATCCCTCTTCCATTATCTTCAATGGATATAAATCCATCGCTTTTAATTGTTACAATAATACTAGTACAATAACCGGCTAAAGCCTCATCTATACTATTATCAACAACTTCACTTACCAGATGATGATATCCTCTTTTTCCAATATCACCAATATACATAGCTGGTCTTTTACGAACTGCTTCTAATCCTTTTAAAACTGAAATTTTATCAGCGCTATATGTAGTATTATTACTCATTTATTCTTACGGGCATAATTAAACTAGTTATATTTATATTTTTTGATTCTGGTTGTAACAAAACAGCAGAAGATTCATTTTTAAAATTAATTATTAATTTTTCTTCAGGGTACTTTGAAACAGCATCTTTTAAATATTGAAGATTAAAACCTATAATACATTCATCTCCATTATATTTAGCTGATTTTAAGGGAGCATGAACAGTTTTATTGTCAGATTGATTGATACTTTTAATAAATACTTTTCCTTCTCCAAAATTTAAAGATATTTGATTTGTATTTTTATTAACTGCAATAGAAGCGGCCTTTAATGCTGCAGACATATCTGTTTTATCTAATATTAATTTATTAGGATTCTCAGAAGGAATTACTGCATCATAATTGGGAAATTTTTCATCAATAATCTTTGAATAAAATACATCTTTAGCATTATTACAAAATACATGATCTCCACTAAAAATTACATTTACTTCATCTGTATCTTGTAAAAAAGCATTTAAAATGATTAAAAATTTTTTCGGTATAATGAAAGAACCATTAATATTCGTTTTATTTTGATTTGATATTTTAATTAATCGATGTCCGTCAGTAGAAACAACATCAATTTGTTTTTCCTTGAAAGAAAAGCATGCTCCAGATAACGCAGGTTTAGTAGGATCAACTTTTATGATATATATAACCTGATCAATTAATTCCTTTAGTTCATCTGATTTAATTGGAAAAATTAATTCATGTTTATTTTCAGGAATAGTTGGATAATCCTGCAATGGAATAGTAGCTATATCAAAAGATATACCTTTCTCTGATTTAATATTAATATGAGGTCCTGAAATATCTATATCAACACGACCATCTTCAATTACATTAATAATATCATTCATTTCAGATGTTGGAAAAAGACCTTCTCCAGGAGAATTTATTGATGCTGTAATCTGAGTTTTGATTCCAACTTCTAAATCTGTGGAATGCAAAACAACTCCTGAGGCACTTGATGAAATATAAGTATAATTAATTAAAGGATTTTGAGATTTTAATTGAGTGGTTTTTGATAATTTATTAAAAGCTGATTGTAATTCTTTTTTAGTAGTTGAGATATTCATAATTAGTTTACAATATTATTATATTTTACAGTTGTTCACAAGCTTAAAGTCTTCTATAAATATTATATATTATATATAAAAAAATATTAGTAATAATAAGCACCTTTAAAAGTTGATAACTAATTTATTTTGATAAATTTTATGACTAAAAATTTATATTTAAAAAATGTGAATAAACTAATTTTAAATAGTAAAATATCTTAATAACTTTTTAAAAAACTAATTATTATGTTATTAATAACTATTGTGGATAATTAAGTGGATTTCTTTTAATGTAGAAATTGTTTTTAATATCATTAATCCAGTTACTATACCATTCAGATTTCTTTTTATTTAAAGCAAATTCTTCAAGCTGAGTCCAATTATTTTCTTTTGTAATAACTCCCCCTTCTGATTTAGAATCTACCCATAAAATATGAAACCCAAATTCTGTTTGAATTGGATTACTTGCTTTATTTATTTCAATTTTTTCTATTGATTCAGCTAATTCCTTAATTCCATACTGAGTAACATCAATCTTACCTAAAAATCCTCCATTATTCTTACTTTGATCATCGTCAGAAAATTCACTTACTAATTTTATAAAGTCATTTTTATTTTTGATTTGATTAGCTATCTCAACTGCTTTTAAGTAAGTATTCTTTTTATCTTCATCGCTGATTTCAGGACGAATGAGTATATGTTTTAATGTAACCTTTTCACCACTTCTATCTAAAACATATAATAAATGATACCCAAATTCTGTTTTAATAGGTTCACTGAGGATATTTAAATCTAAAGTAAAAGCAGCTTGTTCAAATTCTTTAACAAAAGTTCCTCGAGTTGCTGTACCTAACATACCTCCATTTTCTTTTGACCCAGGATCTGCAGAAAATTGCTTTGCCATTTCTTCAAAATTGTCTTTTTCTAATATTTCTTGTCTGATAGATTGTATTTTGTTTAATGCCTTTAAATTAGAATCATCTGAAACACTAAATTCTATTAATAGATGACGAGTATCATACAGCGTTGGAAGAATAGGTAAACTGTCTTTATAAGTATCATAAAAATTTTCAACATCTTTTCTATTAACTGATATATTTGAAGTAAGTTGTTGAGTATATTTTTCTGATAATAGTTTTCCTTTTATATCATCGCGGTAGTTTCTTTTAAAGTCAGATATTTTTTTACCCAACATTCGTTCCGCGTTTTCTTTGTTTCCCGCTTGATTAATTAAGTTTTCTATTTGTTTATCAAGAGCCCTATCAATATCTTTTTCTAAAACTTCAATAGAGTCTTGCTCAGCCATTTTTATTATAACTAGTTGTTCAATCATGCTTTCTAGAGATTCATTTAATAACTCTTTGTATGCATTTTGATTAATAGATGGATTAATATTTTGCTGAACTGCTAATGCATTAGTAGCCAGAACAACATCACTTAATAAGACAATTTTATTATCAACAATTGCTGATACTTGATCTAATAAAATTTTATTTTGTGCAAATATTATTGTTAAAAAAAGTAATAATTTTTTCATTTTATGCCTTTTGTTTCACGTGAAACGATTTTTTTAAATATATTAATAAAATTGAAATGTCTGAAGGACGAATTCCTTGTATTCTACTGGCTTGTCCAACAGACTGAGGTTTAATTTTAATAAATTTTTCTCTACTTTCATTTGATAAACTTTTAATTTGATTATAGTCAAAGGAATGAGGAATTATTTGATCCTCATAAATTTTGATTTTTTCAATTTCTAATTCTTGTCTGTTTATGTACCCGCTATATTTGATAATCGTTTCTGCTTCAAACAATACTTCTTCTCGATAAATATCTAAAACATTTGAGATACTCTTTTTAAAAATTGATTGATCTAGTAATTGAATATCAAATTTTGGTCTTTTTATTAAATTTTTCAATTTTACAGACTGATTTATTGGTTTTTCATCAATTTTTGCTAATTTATTATTGATTTCTTCTGGTGATATTGATTCAGTTTTTAATAGTTGAACAATAGTATTAGTAGTTTCTACTTTATTTTCAATATTTTTTAATACATCTTCGTTGAGTAATTGAAAATTTTTAGAAAAATGAATTAAACGCTGATCTGCATTTGAGGTTCTCAATTGTAATCTATATTCTGCCCTAGATGTAAACATTCTATAGGGCTCATCTGTATCTTTTAAAATTAAATCGTCTATTAAAACACCTATATATGCATCGCTTCTTTTTAAAATTAACTCATCTTTTTCTAAAATTTTATTTGAAGCGTTAATTCCAGCAATCAAGCCCTGTGACGAAGCTTCTTCATAGCCTGAAGTGCCATTAATTTGACCCGCAAAATATAACCCACTTATTTGTTTTGTTTCTAATGTTACCTGAAGCTGAGACGGATAGAAGAAGTCGTATTCAATAGCATATCCAGGTCGTAAAAATTTTACATTTTCTAACCCTTGTATTGTTTGAAGAGCTTGAAGCTGTATGTCTTCAGGTAAACTGGTTGAAAAACCATTTACATATATTTGTTTAGAATTTGACCATTCAGGTTCAAGCTGTAGTATGTGAGAGGGATTATGCGAAAATTTATGAATTTTATCTTCAATTGATGGACAATATCTCGGTCCCGTTGCAGAAATATTTCCAGAATACATTGCAGATTTGTTTAGATTTTTATTAATTATTTCATGTGTTTTTTCATTTGTTTTAAATGAAAAACAAAGTTCATTTTTTGGTCTAAATTTTTTAGTTCTGTATGAAAGGGGGGAGGGATTTGAATCTCCAAAGCTTTTATCACCGTAAGACCAATCAACTGAGCTTCTCTCAATTCTTGGTGGTGTTCCTGTTTTTAGTCTTCCTGAAATAAACCCAAGCCGATTAAGTGATTCAGTAATTCCTTCTGATCTTCTTTCATCTAACCTACCAGCTTTAATTGTTTTTTCTCCAATATGAATTAGTCCATTTAAGAATGTACCGCACGTTAAAATTGCTGCCTTACAAGACAATAAAATTCCGCTTTTTAATATTACTCCACTTAATTTATTTCCCTTAATTTTTATATCAACAGCCTCATCTTCAATAATGGGTAGCTTGATAGACTTGATATAATCTTGAACTAAATTTTCGTAAACAATTTTATCTATTTGGGCCCTGGGAGACCAAACAGATCTTCCCTTGGATTTATTTAATGTTTTACTTTGAAGGGTTGATAAATCGGCAAAATAGGCCATCATCCCCCCAAGAACATCTAGCTCTTTTACCATTTGGCCCTTTGCTAGGCCCCCAATAGCAGGATTACACGACATCCTTCCTATAGATTTTTGATCTAAGGTAACTAATGCTACATTTAAACCGAGGTTTTTACTAATAATTGCAGCTTCAATTCCGGCATGGCCACCACCGACAACAACAATATCAAAATTGCTACTATTGCGTTTCACGTGAAACTATTTCCCTACACAGAACTGAGCAAAAATGGAGTTTAATATTTCCTCTTTTTCTGTAATGTTTGTTATTAAGTCTAAATTATTTAATACCAAATAAAGATCGCTTGCCACAACTTCAAGCCCCATGTTGTTTAGTAAATTTTTATGTGCAGCTTTAATAAATTTTAATGCCATTTTAAGGTGAGTTCGTTGCCTTGTTGATATAATAATTACTTCAGGTTGTTGTTGATTTGAATTAAGAAGTTTTTTTGATAACAAATCAATCAACTTCTCGATATTTATATTTTTCAAAGCCGATATATTTAAATCATAAGTTCCATTCGGTTGATTTTTGTCTATTTTATTGAAAACAAAGATTGTTTTAGATTGTTTTAAGTTTTTATTGGTTTCTTTGTTGCCTAAACAAATTATTAAATCTGAATTTTTGATTTCTTTTTTTGCTCTAGTAACACCCTCAAATTCTACCTTATTTTTGGTTTTTCTAATTCCAGCAGTGTCCTTAAGTACCAGATTAATTCCAGATAAATTGATATGGTTTTCTAATACATCTCTTGTCGTTCCTGGTATCTCTGTTACTATTGCTTTATCAGATTTGCTTAATTTATTAAACAAGGTTGATTTCCCTGCGTTAGGTGGACCAACGATAACGACAGAGGCCCCCCGCGTGAATAGCTTTGTTGTTTCAAAATAATCAATTGATTCTTTAACTTGATTTTCTAATAATGAAATGTAGTCAATTAAGTCGGGCATAAAGTTTGGCATTAAATCATCTTCGGATATGTCCAAATTAAATTCCAGGGCAGCGATTGTTTTAATTAATTCATTTTTAATTTTTTTAAGTGAAATATTTAAATGACCGTCAAGATTTTTGGCTGCCAGCTTAACTCCCATGTCTGACTTAGAGTGAATAAGCGAAGAAATGCTTTCAGCCTGGTCAATTGAAATCTTGTTGTTTAAAAATGACCTTTTTGTAAACTCCCCAGGTTGAGCAATTTCTGCACCAGCCTTAAGGCTTAAATCAATAATTTTATCCACAATAAAAGGATTTCCATGACAGCTGATTTCCACTAAATCTTCTCCTGTGTAGGAGAAATTTTTTTTATAAAATGTAACTATTGCTTGATCAAAAAGCTGTTTATTGTCATATAGCCTTAAAAGAGTTGGTGTTTTTGCAGGTGGAACTTGTTGGTGGGTAATTTTTTTAACAATCTTTTTAACTGATGGACCTGAAAGCCTAACAACAGCAATACCACTCTGTCCGGGCGGGGTAGAGCATGCAACTATAGTGTGCATTTATTTTTCTTTATTTATGAGTTTTTGTTGAACAATTTGAAGAACATTAAAACAAAAATAATATAGATTTAAACCAGAAGGGAAGGAATAAAATAAAAAGAACATCATCCCAGGAAACATATATTTCATCATTTTTTGTGTAGCTTCTTGAGCGGGATCAGCGCTTGGAGCCATTGAACCAGAGCTCATTTTCATTGTGTAATACATTGATCCTGCCATAAGGAAGGGTAAAACGTTAATAGATAGTGTTCCAACTGTAAAAAGAGTATCCGCTGAAGAAAGGTCGTTTATCCAAAACATAAACGGTTGCCCTCTAAATTCTATTGTATTTCTAAAGACCATAAAAACAGCCATTAAAACAGGCATTTGAATTAAAATTGGCAAACATCCAGCCAGCGGATTGATTTTATGCTCCTGGAAAAGCGCTGCCATTTTTTGCTGTTGAAGAGTTGGGTTATTTTTATATTTAATTTTTATCTGATTTAAAAGCGGACTTATTTCTTGCAT
>JAFMFP010000053.1 GCA_017856055.1 Fidelibacterota bacterium
AACCATGACTGCCTCTGCAACCTCATAGGTCTCTTCTATAAGATATGGAAGAAGGCTTTCAGCAGTTTGTTTTTTATCCCATTCACAACCATTATCAGATCTTAATGTTATAACAGTTGAGATTAGATTTTTAATTGCATCATTCATGAATAATCTGACCACTAGATTTTTTTACAATTTCTTCTTGTAGTTTATACATAATTTTTTGGCTTTCTTCGTCTTGATCGTTATAATCTATTGCATGTAAAATACCATGAACCACTAAACGTTTTAATTCATTATTGAAACTAACATTATTTTCTTGAGCATTTTCTATTGCCATCTCAACAGAAATGTATATCTCAAGTTCAATCTTCTCAATCTCTTTTTCGTAAACAAAAGTAATAACATCTGTTAAAACATCTTCATTAAAATGGTCAATTTTTAATTTATTTAAATGGCTATTATTAGAAAAAATGATTGAGATATTCCCATTTTCAAAATCAGAGTATTCTTTCAAAACTAATTCACACAAAAAAGTTAAATTTCGATGATTTACTCTAAAGTTTTCTACTTCAAAATGGGTTTCAAGATTAATCATTTTTTTTGTATTCTGGTCTAGAGTGATACAAACCTGCTAGAGCAGGAAGTAAACCATTTTTGCCATCTCTTCTTCCTTTGATTTTTCTAAGATCGTCCATTGTGAGTGGGCATTCATCAAGTTGCCCATCATCTAATCTGCTTTTAATGGTCTGATCAATCATTTGTTCAAATTTCTCAATTGAAGGATTAGAAATTGAATTTGCTTGTGCTTCAATTGCTTCTGCTATCATCACAATAGCAGTCTCTTTCGAATGCGGTTTGGGCCCTGAATATCTGAAATCTTCTTCAAGAATTTTTTCAGATTCAGATGACAACTCTAGCGCTTTTTGATAGAAAAATTCCATTCTATTCTTTGCGTGATGTGTTGCAATAAAATCAATCACAATTGGCGGTAGACTATATTCTTTAGCAAGCTTAAGTCCATCTTCGACATGTTGCTTGAGAATGGCTACACTTTCCTCTGGGGTCAGATTATCGTGCTTATTGACTCCCAGGCTTTGATTCTCAGCAAAATATTCTGGATTCATGACTTTACCAATATCATGGTAATAGGACCCAACTCGACATAATAAGGCTCTAGCTCCTACAGCTTTAGCACAAGACTCAGCTAAAGTTCCGACTTTGACACTATGGGTGTGGGTTCCAGGGGCATCTTCCATTAGTCGTTTCAATAATGGTTGGTCATAATCCAATAGCTCAATCAATGATATGTCAGTCGTAATCCCAAAAAAGGGTTCAAACAATGGAATTAAACCAAAAGCAAAAATAGGACTTATAAAACTTGCTAAAGAAAGGTAGCCAAGATTAGAAAGATTTATTTCCTGTAAACCAACTCCTTTAAAAATCATTAAAGAGAAAAAGATTAAAAGACTAGAGAAAACTAAGGAAAACATCGTTGAAATAATTTGTCTTCTTTTTCTCAGGTTGCGGACATTTAAAATTGCAACAAAACAAATGAAGAATTGGATGATTGTAAAATCAAAATCATTTCCAATCAGCAAAGAAACTAGAAAAATTAGAATTGTTGAGATCACCACTGCAGTCGTTGCATCTAATAAAACAGTTGCTAGAATAGAAACTAAAGTAATCGGAATAATATATGGGGTGACACTATAATTAGTGATTAGCCATGAAAGAAATATAATACCATAAATCAAAAATCCAATTAAAGAAACTTTTTTGAAATTTTTTAAATAATTAGACCTATAAAAATATAAAAAAGCATACAAAAGTGACAATAGTAGCAATACAACAAAAAATGCTCCAAGGTATTCTCTAAATTTATCTGTTGCCTTTTCATAGCCAAGTCTTTTACTCGATTCGAGTTGAAGAGATCGGATTTTTAGCAGTACTAGCTCAGTAACTCGATTGTTTTTATCCACAATAAGTTCGTTTGCCAAAACAGTTCCTTGAAATCTGGAAACCTTATCTAGTCTCTCTTTTTGATTTTTCTCAGTTAAAGATTTATCAAAAAGAATATTGGGTTGGGATAATTCATTGATTATTTCATAAGTAATAGAATGTTCAATACTGAGTTCATCATTATAAATATTCTTTACCTCTTCCTTATTTTTTTTCCATGCTTTTTCAATATCATTAAAATTAGAAACAGGAGTTAATACTAATTCACCTCCCTGTATAATGCTGATTTGAGGACTAATGATAGATTCTAATGATTCGTCTAGAATACCTTCCGCCCAACGATTTAAACAAGTCTGCTTTATTGTATTTTTCATTAAAACTAAGTCCACCTTTCGATCAAAAGATTCATTGATGGATAAAAGTTCATCCCATAGACTTTTTTCAATTTGGAAGGGATATTGATTAAGAAAATTATTATATAAAGTATTAAAAGTTGTGCTATCAGCTATAAAAGTTGAATTATATGTTTCAAACTCTGGCTCATATCGATATTTATAAAGTGAGTCTTGAGATACTTGATAAGACAAATACGATTGATTTAGATTATTCAAATTCAAAAACAACGTATCGATTTGAGCTAATTGGTTTTGAACAAACAATTGATCTCTACTAAAGCTATATGGAACAGATTTCTTCGCATCGTCAAGATCTTTTTCAAGCTTGGTGTCGGTTTTTAAGATACCGAAATCAAAAGGAGCAATAATTGGTTCGTTGGCGATATCATTTAATTTGTATGAATATCGAACAGAAAAACCAGTGGGAAAAGTTAAAGAAATAACAAAAGAAAGTGAGGCAAAAATTATCAATGACAATTGATGCTTTTTAATAAATGAAATAATTTTTTGAATATCGATCATTTTACCATCTAATGGCTGCTGAAGCCCAGGTGTAGCCAGCTCCAAATGCTGTTAATAAAATAATATCCCCTTTCTGGAATCTTTTTTCTTGAATAGCCTCGCACATTGCGATAGGAATAGTTCCTGCGGTTGTATTTCCATATTTATGAATATTCATATACATCTTCTCTTTGGGTAAATCCATTTTAATAGCACATGCCTCCAAAATTCTTGCATTAGCCTGATGGGCGATGACTAACTTAATATCTTCAATATCTAGATTATTTTCTTGCATAGCTAACTTGATTGCCTCGGGCATTCTAGTAACAGCATTTTTAAACACTTCTCTTCCATTTTGGGTAATAAAATGATGCCCTTCCTCAATGATTTCTTTATTGATTCGATTGGGATAAAATTTAGAGCCAGGGGCTTTACCATGTAAATTTTCTACCCCAGATCCA
>JAFMFP010000002.1 GCA_017856055.1 Fidelibacterota bacterium
TCCCAAAGCAGGTGCGCTAACCGGACTACGCTACACCCCGAATTTTTGGGTGACTGATCGGACTTGAACCGACGACCAATCGAACCACAATCGATGGCTCTACCAACTGAGCTACAGTCACCATAAGCTTATAAAATAAGCCTGAAAACTTATTATACTTTAGCTATTAACACAAGTATAGTTAAATTTTAAAATATTTTGTAAATGACCACAATAAACAAATATCTTTTGCGCGAATCTTTGATTCCATTTATACTTTCTTTGCTGACCATAACGCTTGTTCTTTTTTTACAATTTTTAATTCGTTCTTTTGATCGTTTTTTAGGTAAGGGACTTGATTTTAGTATTATTGTAGAATATTTATTTTTGAACTTGTCATGGATTATTGCTCTTTCTGTTCCTATGTCACTCCTGTTGTCGAGTGTAATGACATATGGAAGAATGTCTGAACAAAATGAAATTACTGCATTAAAATCTGCAGGTATTGATTTTTGGAGCTTAATCCGTCCAAGCTTGTACTTTGGCACATTGGTTGGTCTCCTTTTATGCCTTTTTAATAATTTTCTTTTACCAGAAATGAATTTTAAGGCTAGACTTCTTGCAAAAGATATTTATCAAAAAAAACCAGAACTCATTATAGAGCCGGGATATTTTTTTGATATGATTCCAGGCTACACAATGATTGCATCTAATATTGAAGACAATTCATTTTCAGAAGTCAAAATCTTTAGTAAAAATAATAATGAATATCAGACAACAATTTATGCTAATACTGGCAATTTGATCAGCAAAAATAACCTAATCACCATTAATCTTTTCAATGGAGAAATGCATGAAATTGGATTAAAAGATTTTAATTATTATCGCAGAATCAAGTTTAAAGAACATCAAATGGTGATGACGTTGGACAATTTAATGCTTGATAGAAACAATACGGGAACTAGAAGTGATAGAGAAATGACCGTTTCTATGATGAAGAATCAGATTGAAAACTACCATTTCTTAATCAATCAATCATTCGAGAGAATCAATCAACTAAAGATTGATTCAAAAAATTCAATTGTTGATAAGAATAGCTTGAATCGTTTAATTGAAAACCTAGAATCCAATTCAAAAACAAATGAGCTTATTAATGAAAATTCAATCATTCTTCAATTGAAAAATGAAAAAAGCTTAATCAATAATTATGAAAAAAATGTTAATCAATTTGGTGTTGAGATTCATAAGAAGTTCTCTTTGGCAGTTGCGTGCTTACTATTTGTTCTGGTAGGCTCCCCTCTTGGAATAATGATTAAAAAAGGTGGGATTTCTATCGCAGCTGGGTTAAGTATCGCATTCTTTTTAGTATACTATATCTTACTAATATGGGGAGAACAGATGGCTGATAGAGGTTTGATGAGTCCAGCGCTAGGAATGTGGACTCCAAATATTTTTTTAGCAATAAGCGGTTGGATAATAATCAATAAATCGCAAAGCAATTAATTTTTGGGTGCATTTGAAGGAAAGAAAATTTCTTTTTCTTTATTCTTCGTTCTAGAATTAGGCAGCTGTTTTGTTTCTGAATCAATTTCTACTTCTAAGACACCCTTAGGTCTTTCAAATGGTTCCGGAGCTATGTTCAATATCTTATGAGCTTCTCGCATAAAGATTGCCCAAGCTGGTAATGCTGCAACGCCACCTGCTTGCCCTTTCCCTAAACTAATTGGGTACTGATCAATTCCATACCAAACACCCGCGGTAATTGATGGAGTATAGCCTACAAACCAAGCATCACTCCAATTCTGAGTTGTACCAGTTTTACCTGCAGCTGGATGTCTAAATCGATGTCTCCAACGAGCACTTCCAGCCGTACCATTATCAAGGACTGATTGAAGTAAATTTGTCATAACATACGCAGTTTCTGGACTGAGCACTTCTTTTTGAACAGTTTTAAATTCTTTAATAATTTGACCATATTTATTCTCAATTCTGGTAATTGCAATCGGAGTGGAATAAATTCCTTGATTACCAAAAATAGCATAAGATGAAACTATTTCCATTGGGATGACTTCTGAAGTCCCTAAAGCGATCGCATCGACTGCTCGAATCGGCGTAGAAATTTGCATTTTTTGTGCAATAGACTTGACCTGAGAAGGTGGAACTAATTCTTGAACTAATCTAACCGATATAAGATTTAAAGATTGTCTTAAACCATCCCTAAGAGTGGTTAGGCCTCCCGTACTGTTATCATAGTTTTTAGGGCTCCATTTTTCTCTCTCTCCCTGTGCATTGATTCGATACAAAGAAACGGGTTGATTTAAAAGTTGAGTTGTGACAGGATAATTATTATCAATAGCCGCTGTATAAATGTAAGGCTTAAAAACTGATCCCGGCTGTCTCATAGCTTGTGTAGAGCGGTTATATTGATCTAAATAATCTGATCGTCCACCAATCATAGCTAAGATCTCACCCGTTTTAGTGTCAATAGCTATAAAAGCACATTGAATTAATAAAGACTTTTGGAGCTCTTCATATAAAACTTTTTCTCCTTTAAGCATTGTTTTAACAGAATCTTCAGGAAAAATTCCCAAATAGGCTAGTTTAGAAAACTGATCATAATCTAGGAATAGCTGATCATTAAAAGTATCTTGATTCTTTTTCAACGTAGTCATCACTGCATCTTCAGCAATTTTTTGCAAGCGATAATCAAGGGTAGTATAAATTTTTAAACCATCTTCATAGATGTTAATTCCTAATTCATCATCTATTTTCTCTAAAGTTCTTCTAACATGTTCAGTAAAATATGGCGCCTTACCTTTAGGAATTTCTTTGAAAATATTGTCAGGAATAACCATGTTTTCATTCATGTATTCATCATACGAAATAAAATCTTGATTATACATTAGCTTTAAAACAATAGATCTCCTCTCAATAGCTTTGTTAAGATTACGTAATGGAGAGTAATTTGCTGGAGAGGGCAAAAGTCCCACTAACATTGCAGATTCTCCGATGGAAAGCTCAGATGCTTTTTTGTTAAAAAATCTTTTAGCTGCTGACTCTACCCCATAAGTTCCATGACCAAAGTGCACAGTATTTAAATACATCTCTAAGATTTCTTCTTTGGTATAGGTTCTTTCAATTTGAACAGCAGTGATCATTTCTTTTAATTTTCTAGAAATACTATCTTTGAAACCTATTTCTTTGTAGAGATTTCTTGCAAGCTGCTGGGAAATTGTGCTAAAACCTTGTCTAAATTGCATAGATGAAAGATTAACAACTACAGCCCGAGCAAAACTTTGTAAATCAACACCCCAGTGCTTATAAAATCTTTTATCTTCAGAAGCAATGGTAGCATTTTTCATGTGCTCTGGAATTTCTTCAATATCTATAAAAACTCTCTTCTGAATAAAAAATTCTCCAATAATTTCCCCGTTTCTATCATATAAAGTAGAAAGCATAGCTGGATCAAAAGTTTCCAGTCTTTCTAATGAAGGAAGATCTCTTGATAAATAAAAAACTATGCTAATGCCAAAAAGAATAAAGATTGATATGATTTTTAGATATGATCGAAAATAATTAATCATGTTTTTTTGGAGAAATCATATTTTTTGGTTGTACAATTTTATCAAAATCTTGTTCCGATAAATAGTTCAACTGCTTCGCACTTTCTTTTAAAGTTAAATTTTCCGCTAGCGCTTTTTTTGCAATTTCTGCAGATTTCTCATACCCAATTACTGGCGCTAATGAAGTAACTAACATTAAAGATTTTTCCAAGTTTTCTTTGATTTTATCCTCATTTGCTTTTAAATCCTTTAGAGCATTCTCAGCAAAAGATTTTGATACATCTGACAAAAGAGAAATTGACTCCTGAATAACAAACGCTATAATTGGTCTATAAGTGTTTAATTCAAAATTTCCGTTAACTCCAGCATAATTAATTGTAACATCATTCCCTAAGATTTGAGCGTAAACCATATTGACAGATTCACATTGAGTTGGATTTACTTTCCCTGGCATAATAGAGCTTCCAGGCTCATTTGATGGCAAAATTAATTCACCAATTCCAGCCATTGGTCCACTGGCTAGCCATCTAATGTCGTTAGCTATTTTATTTAAGGAACCAGCACATATCTTGACTGCAGAAGAGAGATTTGATAAAGCATTTTGAGATGAAAGAAGTTCAAATTTATTTTTTCCTACCTCAAAATCTAAACCAATCTCCTCTGAAATAAAGCTGATCGCAATTTCATCAAATCCTTCAAGAGTGTTCACTCCTGTCCCGACAGCAGTCCCGCCTAAAGGTAAAGATAAACATTCTTTAATCGCTCTTTTGATACGATTGATATCATTTAAGATCATTGAATGATATCCTGAAAATTCTTGTCCAAGTGTAATAGGTGTTGCATCCATTAAATGAGTCCTTCCAACTTTGACAATCTTTGAAAAATCTTTAGATTTTTTTAAAAGAGTTTTTTCTAATAATTCCAATGAAGGAAGTAAGTGGTCTTCACAAGACACAACAGCTCCAACTAAAGTCGCTGTTGGAAAGGTATCGTTAGTTGATTGTGACATATTCACATGATCATTGGGATGAACATATTGGTAATCGCCTAATTTCCCACCTAAAAGTAAATTTGCTTTATTAGCAATCACCTCATTTAGATTCATATTAGTTTGTGTGCCGCTACCAGTTTGAAACACTGTAATTGGAAATTGATCAAGATATTTCTCGGGATGTTCTAATATGTCATCGCAAGACTTTATGATAGCATCTGCAATATTTTTATCAATTCGTTTTTGTGCGTAATTAGCTTTGGCGCAAGCTTTTTTAATAACGACATAAGGAAGAACTAAATTAAAATCAAAAGGCCAACCTAATTGAAAGTTTTCGATTGCTCTTTGAGTTTGAGCACCAAACAGTGCATCTGAAGGAATTTCAACATAACCTATTGAATCTTTTTCTTTTCTTGTCTTGGACATTATTCTACTTCCCAGGTGTCTCCAGCATTCAAAAGATCGCTTAAAGATTTTTCACTCTGATGTTTGGCTTGGCCCATCTGCGCTACCATCAAATCATCATAAGTTGGTCTTTCTTTACAATATAATACTCCAATTGGTTCTGGGAAAGTATCACTTGAAGTAAAATTTGATAACATATCACCAATAAATCTATCGCCTTCGTCATGAATAAGAATATCATTCAAAGAAAATTCTTTCCCAATTTCAACAACGCGCGGAGTGGTTCCATCCAACATAATGCCTTTATTGGAATCAGCGCCAAAAATCATTGGCTTTCCATGCTCAACTGATAGAACACGATCAGATTTAGTAGTTTTATCAGTTAATTCAGAAAATGCTCCATCATTGAAAATATTGCAATTTTGATAAATTTCAATAAATGATGTTCCTTGATGTTCGCTAGCTCTTTTAATCATGTTTTGTAAATGAATCAATTCTCTATCAATAGTTTTTGCAACAAAGGATGCTTCTGCTCCAAGAGCTAATTTGCTTGGATTAAAGGGATAATCTAGAGAACCCATTGGAGTTGAATAAGTAATTTTACCCTGTTCAGAAGTTGGAGAGTATTGACCTTTAGTGAGCCCATAAATCCTATTATTAAACAACATTACATTTAGATTAATATTTCTTCGAAGTAAGTGGATCATATGATTCCCGCCAATTGAAAATCCATCTCCATCTCCAGTAACCAACCAAACAGATAGATCAGGATTAGTAATTTTTAATCCACTAGCAATAGTTGGAGCTCTTCCATGAATAGTATGAAAACCATAGGTATTCATATAGTATGGGAAACGACTTGAACAGCCAATACCAGAAATAAAAACTACTTTTTCTTTCTCTGTAGTAATCTCAGGGAAAATCTTTTGTGTTTGAGCCAAAATCGCATAGTCTCCACAACCGGGACACCATCGAACGGCCTGATCTGACTCAAAATCGGATTTTTTCAACATAATATTTTCACTCATTCATCAACTCTTCTGCTTTTTTGACTATTGATGATGCACCGATTGGTTTACCTTTCATTTGATTCAACCCAATCGCATCAACTAAATATTCACTTCTTATAATCTTTCTAAGTTGGCCAGAATTCACTTCAGGAATCAATACTTTTTTATAATTGGAAATAATTCCACCCAAGTCTGAAGGTAGTGGGTTAATCCATCTTATAGATGCATGACCAACCTTTGCATTTTTTTCAAGTAAAGTTTCAGTTGCTGATCGACAAGCTCCATGAGTACTCCCCCAACTAAGAATTAATAAATCGCCCTTTTCTTCTCCGAAAATTTTTGTTTCGGGTATTTCATTAGTTATCTTTTGGATTTTTTTGGCTCTCAAATCAATCATCAATTCATGGTTATCAGAATCATAGCTAACATTACCTGAAATATTTTCTTTCTCAAGTCCGCCAATACGGTGTTCTAGCCCCTTAGTCCCTGGGATTGCCCATGGCCTTGCAAGAGTGTTTTCATCTCTTTGAAATGGTTTAAACTTTTCTCCGTTAGAACTTTCTTTTGCAAAAGAAGTTTTGAATTCTGGCAAATCGTCTGGATTAGGAATTAGCCAAGGTTCAGAACCATTGACCAAATACCCATCCGTCAATAAAATGACTGGAGTCATATACTTGACAGCAACCCTACAAGCTTCGTAGGCTGCAAAATAACAATCTCCTGGGGTTGTTGCTGATAACACTGGGATTGGAGCTTCCCCATTTCTACCATACATCGCCTGCAGAAGATCAGACTGTTCAGTTTTCGTTGGAAGACCAGTGCTAGGGCCTCCTCTTTGAACATTAATAATAACAAGAGGAAGTTCGGTCATTACAGCAAGACCTAAAAATTCAGTTTTTAAGGCGATACCTGGTCCAGATGAAGCTGTCACGCCCAATGCCCCTCCATACGAAGCACCTAAGGCAGCACCAATACCAGCTATCTCGTCTTCTGCTTGATAGGTTTTGATTCCAAAACTTTTCCAGTTTGACAAAGTATGCAATAAATTACTTGCCGGAGTAATAGGATAACCCGCAAATGTCATTGGAAGACCGCTCTTTTGAGAGGCTGTTAATAGCCCTAAACAAGAAGCTAAAGTTCCATTCATATTTCGATATTTGCCTTTTGGTAATTGTGCTTTTTCTACAACATATTTAGTAGTAAAAATTTCAGCTGTTTCTCCATAGTTATATCCAGAATTTAGAGCTCGAACATTGGCTTCAATGATTTCAGGTTTTGATTTAAATTTTTTATTCAACCAATCAACTGTTGGTTCTAATGGACGATCATACATCCAAAACAAGACACCTAAAGCACATAGATTTTTTGTTCGATCAACAATTTTAGGTGATAACTCCAAATCTGAACACGCTTCTGTAACTAACTTACTCATTTCAATGAAGTGACATGAATAATAATCTAATAGAGATCCATCTTCAGATGGGTCAGTTTCATATCCAGCTAAGGATAAATTTTTAGCTGTGAACGCATTCTTATTAATAATTAAAGTTCCACCAGGTTTTAGTTCTTTTAGATGTACCTTTAGAGCTGCAGGATTCATTGCTACTAAAACATCAGGATTTTCTCCAGGAGTGTGAATTTCATGGGAACTAAAATGTATTTGGAAAGAGCTAACACCTGCTAAAGAACCGGCAGGAGCTCGTATTTCAGCGGGAAAATCTGGCAAAGTACTTAAATCGTTTCCAACAACAGCAGAAGTTTGAGTAAACCTTCCTCCGCTAAGTTGCATCCCGTCTCCAGAATCTCCAGCAAAACGAATCGTAACATGATCCAGTGTTTCTTTATAAATTTTTTTGCTCATTGATTAATTTTTAGCGTCACAATTTACATTCCTATTCTCTTCTTAGCAATCAGTATCAAATTCTTTTTAGCTTTATGATAATTTAAGATGAAAATCTATACTTTTTACTTCTTAATTGATTGGAGATTTCAAAGTAGATAAGTAACTTACCGCCTGAATGGAAAACATTAAAAAACAAGTAATTGAAGTTTTACAAGATTGCAATGATCCCGAACTACCCATTGATCTTTGGAACTTGGGATTAATTTATGATCTAAAAATTGCTGAAAATGAAGATAAAAAATTTGATGTAAGCATTATAATGTCTTTAACAACCCCCGGATGTTCCATGGGTGGATTTATGATGGATGAGATCAAAACTAAATTAAAAATGGTAGAAACTATTAATCTGGTTGATATTCAATTAACATTTGATCCTCCCTGGTCCCCCGAAATGTTGACAGAAGTTGGCAAAGAAAAGTTAGGAATTTAAATTGAACGAAAAATTAAATAATGAAATTATATCTATTTCTGAAAAAGCCTCTAAAAGATTAAAAAGTATCTTTGAGGCTGAAAATGCAAATGGAATTAGAATAGCTATTGACACGGGTGGTTGCTCTGGAATGTCATACAATATTACATTCGAATCTGAAAAAAAGGAGTTCGACAAAGTGTTTGCGAGTCATGGAATCAATATTTATTGTGATGTAAAAAGCTGGATATATGTTAGAGGTTGTGAGATAGATTTTTCTAATGATTTACTAAATGGAGGATTTAAAGTAAATAATCCCAACGCAAAAAGAACTTGCGGTTGTGGAATAAGCTTTTCGGCATAAGATGATTGATAAGAACCAAATTATCATTGATAAAACACTAGACCAGGAATACAAGTACGGTTTTTCTACTGATATTGAACAATATAAATTTCCTCCAGGTCTTGATGAGAATGTTATTAAAAAATTATCAGAAATTAAGGAAGAACCTCAATGGCTATTAGACTGGAGATTAAAAGCATACAAAAACTGGCAAAAAATGACAGAGCCAAAATGGGCAAACATTACATATGACCCTATTGATTATCAATCTCTTAGCTACTATGCCGCTCCAAAAAGAAAATCTAATAAAAGCTTAGATGATGTTGATCCGGAAATTCTTGAAACATACAATAAGCTTGGGATTTCTTTGAATGAACAAAAAAGATTAGAGGGTGTTGCAGTAGACGCTGTTTTTGATAGCGTTTCAGTTGCAACAACCTTTAAAAAAGAACTTTCAAAACATGGGGTTATTTTTTGTTCATTTTCTGAGGCAGTGAAAAATCATCCTGATATTGTTAAAAAATATCTAGGTTCAGTCATCCCTTACACTGATAATTATTTTGCCGCGCTTAACTCTGCAGTTTTCAGCGATGGATCATTTGTTTATATACCCAAAGGTGTAAGATGCCCCTTAGAATTGTCAACTTATTTTAGAATAAATGCCACTAATACTGGACAATTTGAGAGAACTCTCATTATTGCCGATGAAGGTAGTTATGTAAGCTATCTTGAAGGCTGTACGGCTCCGATGCGAGATGAAAATCAACTCCATGCGGCTTGTGTAGAGCTTGTTGCACTTGAGGGAGCTACCATAAAATATTCTACAATTCAAAATTGGTTTTCAGGAGACAAAAATGGAAGGGGTGGTATTTATAATTTTGTCACAAAACGAGGAATTTGTGAGGGAGATAATTCTACCATTTCCTGGACTCAAGTTGAAACCGGATCTAGTATAACCTGGAAGTATCCTAGCGTTATCATGAAAGGCAACAATAGTGTTGGCGAATTCTATTCTGTTGCTGTGACAAAAAACAAACAACAAGCTGACACTGGAACAAAAATGATTCATATGGGGAAGAACACAAAGAGTACAATCATTTCGAAAGGAATCTCTGCTGGTGAAGGGCAAAATACTTACAGAGGTGGCGTAAAAATTCTTAAAAATGCCTCTAATGCCAGAAACTTTTCTCAATGTGATTCAATTTTAATTGGAAATAAATGTGGTGCACATACTTTTCCTTATATCGATGTTCAAAATCCCACAGCAAAAATGGAGCATGAAGCAACCACCTCTAGCATTGGAGAAGATCAATTATTCTATTGCAATCAAAGGGGGATTAATCTAGACGATGCTGTTTCAATGATTGTTAATGGATTCTGTAAAGAGGTTTTTGAGCATCTACCAATGGAATTTGCTGTGGAGGCAAAACAATTAATTGAAGTAACCTTAGAAAATAGTGTGGGGTAATATGTTAGTATTAGAAAATATAAGAGCGGGCATTGAAGACAAAGAAATTTTAAAAGGAATTAATCTAGAAATTCCTGAGGGTGAAGTTCATGTCATTATGGGAAGAAACGGTTCAGGAAAAAGTACTCTTGCCAATGTTATTGCAGGGAATGAAGCATTTGAAATTTCAAGCGGTTCAATACATCTCAATAATGTTGATATTACTGAAATGAGCATTGAAAACCGCTCTCTTCAGGGGATATTTCTTTGCTTCCAATACCCAGTTTCTATCCCTGGAGTTAGTATGGCATATTTTTTACAACAAGCGATTAATGCACATAGAAAAAATCAAGGCCTTGATGACATAGATGCAGTTGAATTCCTAAAAAACTCAAAAGAAATACTAGGCGAACTTCAGCTAGATAATTCTTTTCTAAAAAGATCAGTAAACGAAGGGTTTTCTGGAGGAGAAAAAAAGAAAAGTGAAATTCTCCAACTGTTAACACTCAATCCTAAACTAGCGGTTCTTGATGAAACAGACTCTGGTCTCGATGTTGAAGCCCTAAGAATTGTTGCTAGCGGAGTCAATAAATTTAGAAATAAGGGAAATTCAGTTTTGATTATTACGCATTATCAACGTCTACTAGATTATATCCAGCCTGATGTTGTTCATATTATGATAGATGGAAAGATTATCAAAACAGGAGATATGGAGCTAGTAAAAGAGATTGAAGAAAAAGGTTATTCCTGGCTAGAAGAATAAAATGGAAAAAATCAAATCTAGTTCAAGTCAAATTTTTCAAGATTTGGGATACCCCAAAACTAATCTTGAAAATTGGAAATATACCTCATCAAAGTTTTTTCAAAATTATTCTTTTCAAAAAAATAAAATCCATTTTCCGCAAGAAATCAATCGCCAAAATAATACCATTTATTTTATTAATGGAGTTTTGGATGATACATCTTGGGAAAATTTTTCTTTAAAGAAAAATATTTCTCTTGAGAAAATTGATAGCCCCGTTGATGAATCAACCATTTTATCATCACAAAACTTTATAAAAGAATCTATGTTTCATCTTTCTCTTTCTGGCGTTCAAGATGCTAATTATTGGAGAATTATTAGCAATAATCCTTTAGAAATAAACATTGTCTACATTTTTGATACCTCCATAGAAAATAATATGATTGCATCCTTAAATGTTTTTTCTATTGGAGACAATACTGAAATAAAAATTAATGAAAAAAAAATATCCCTTAATTCTTCTTGCTTGGGAATTTCTCTTTCAAATTTTTTTTGTAGCGAAAACTCAAACTTAAGTCATAGCCTCGTAACAAATGACAATAATTTAGATAAATCTCTTTCATTCTATAATTATAAAATGCAAAAAAATTCTAATCTTGCAATTGATAATGTTAATCACTCATCTAACTTTGATAAGAAGTTTTTTGAAATTGACTTAGATGATGAAGGTTCTGATGCAGAAGTTAATATTCTTAATCTTGTTAAAGGCACTCAGCATTATGATAACAATATTTTAGTTAACCACAATGCTCCAAATTGTAGCAGTAGACAAAAAGTTAATAATATTCTCGATAACCAATCTACCGCAGTTTTTAATGGTAAAGTAATCGTATTAAAAAATGCTCAAAAAACTGATTCAGAGCAATCAAATAAGAATTTGCTTCTTTCAGAACAATCAAAAGCTCATTCGAACCCCCAACTAGAAATCTTTGCCGATGATGTTAAATGTGGACATGGATCCACAACTGGAGCCTTAGATGATTCAAGCATTTTTTACTTAAGATCTAGAGGTTTATCAGAAGAAGAATCGAGAAAAATTTTAATTGAAGCTTTTGCCAAAGAAATTGTTGAAGATTTTAGTAATTCTGGGTTAGAATCAGATTGTAACATTATCATATCAAAATGGATCAATGGATAAAATTGTTAGCAATCTAGCGGAAATTCGAGAGAATTTTTCGCTTCTTACAGGTCAAGATAAACTACTCTACATAATTGATTTAAGTAAAAAATTAGAAATTATTCCCGAGAATTATAAAACTATGGATAATCGAGTTAAAGCATGCACCTCTCAAACTTGGATAAAACTTGAAAATCCAGAAAAAATCAACATGGTTGCTGATTCAGAAAGTTCTGTTGTCAAAGGGCTATTGCGCATCCTTCAAGTTGCATTTGATGGAGCCTCTAATAAAGAAATAAAGAGCTTTATTAATTCTTTTGAAAATCCTGTCCAAATTTTTGAATGGTTAAATATTGGACCAACAATATCTAGCCAAAGACAAAATGGATTTATTGGTGCAATTAACATAATTTTAGAGAAAACCTCAGATGGAAAATAAAAACTTCACTTTCAGTAGAGATATAAATGTTTATAGTGTTCCAGATGGCACCTTAACTCTTCTGAAACAAAATCAACAAGGAATCATAGTCCAATCACTAGGAGATAATTTTACTATTATTGTTGAAGGAAACATGTACCAAGTAAAAGGAAAAGATGCGGATGCAATTGGTGAAGAAATCATTGAAATCGACTCTAATAATTTTGCTTCTGAAGACGAAATTTGGAATGTTTTACACACCTGCTATGATCCAGAAATTCCAGTTAACATTGTTGATTTAGGTTTGATTTATGACTGTTCAATTAATTCAAAAGAAGATGGGGTGGATATTCATATTAAAATGACCCTAACAGCACCTGGATGCGGAATGGGTCCTGTAATAGCAGGAGAAGTTAAACAAAAACTTGAAGCTCTTAGTGGTGCAAGAAATGTTATGGTAGAACTAGTTTGGGAACCACAATGGAATCAAGAAATGATGAGTGATGCAGCAAAACTTCAATTAGGTCTTTATTAATGAATGCAATCAGAAAACATTTCCCAATATTAAATATTCAAAACAGAGGGAAAGAATTAGTGTATTTGGACAATGCGGCTACCAGCTTAACCCCTAATTCTGTTTTAGATTCAATCAATGAACATTACACCTCATATAGAGCTAGTGTGCACAGAAGCGTTTTCGAACTTGGTGAAATTGTAACCAATAAATATGAAGAAAGTAGAAATAATATAGCTCAATATATAGGTGCGAAACCAAATTCAATTATCTTTACAAAAAATGCTACTGAGTCGCTTAATTTAGTCGCTGATGCATGGGGTTACGAAAATCTTAAAAAGAATGATACCATCTTATTAACTAATATGGAGCATCATTCTAATATTATTCCATGGCAAGTTATCGCAAAAAAAACGGGTGCAATATTAAGATATATTTTTTTTGATAAAAATGGTGAACTAAATCTCAATGAAATAGAAAATGAATTAAAAAAGGGGGTAAAAGTTCTATCTGTTACACACGCATCTAATGTCTTGGGAACTATTAATCCTATCAAAGACATCTGTGCTTTAGCACATCAATATGATACTTTAGTATGCGTTGATGGATGTCAAAGTACTCCACATGTAAGAATTGATGTTTCTGATTTAGATTGTGATTTTTTTGCTTTTTCTGGTCATAAAATGCTTGGACCTACCGGGATTGGAGTTTTGTATGCCAAAGAAGAGATATTAAATCGAATGTCTCCATATCAAACCGGTGGTGGGATGATTAATGATGTAGGGCTATATGATTCAGAATGGACAGATATTCCTCACAAATTTGAACCTGGATCTCCAATGACTGCCCAAGTAATTGGGTTGTCTTCAGCAGTCAATTTTTTAAAAGAAATTGATTGGGAGTCGAATCATGGAATTGCTGAATATGTTATTAAAAAACTTCGTGAAATTAATGGTATTGAAATTTATGGCCAACCCAAGGAAAGAACTCCTATAGTAAGTTTTAATATTCAGAATATTCATTCTTTAGACTTAGCACATCTTTTGGACTATGAAGGAATTACAATTCGTTCTGGGCATATGTGCTGCAAACCTTTAATGGACACCCTGAAGATATCAGGTTGCGCTCGAGCCAGTTTTTATTTTTATAATACTTTCGAAGAAGCAGACTTTTTTGTAGAAAAACTCAAAAAATCAATTAATATTTTATTATAAATGATTACTATCAATTTAGAAGATTTTTTGATTGATGGAATGCTCAAGGAAGATCATTTTCGAAATAAAGTTGAATCTATTGATTGGACTCAATACAAGAATCAAAAAGTTATCATTAAAGGCTGTACCTCTGTTCCAGTGCCTACTTGGGCTTATTTAATCATTACATCTAGACTAGCACACCAATCAAAAAGAATTTACTTTGGCGAACCTTGTTCAGCAGTGGAAATATATAAAAAAAATTAATTCGATAGATTTTCAGCAACAATATCTGCTATATCTTTAACTTGGATTTTTTCTTGGTTTGAAGGAGTTAAAGGACCAATTCCCTGATTCATCATTCCATAACAAAAATTGCAACCAGTAACAACGGTATCAGTTTTTGACTGAATCACTTGTTCTGCTCTCAACAGATGCGTTCTTCCTTCACCGGTGTCTTTTTTCCACCACAAAGCACCTCCAGCTCCACAACATAAAGTGTCTTTTCCATGCTCTTCTAATTCAAAAAAATTTGGAGCAGATGCTTGAAGTAATTTTCGAGGCGCCTCTGTTTCATTTAACGTTCTCGATAAATTGCAGGGATCATGATATGTCACCTTTTCTAAAGATCCTGGAGTGATATTAATTCTGTTATCTTCTAAAAGTTCAGCAATCATTTGAGTGTGGTGTTTTACTTCGTAATTAATTTCATGATATTTTTGATATTCCTTTTGAAGATTAACAACACAGTGCGGGCACATACTTACAACTTTTTTAACTCCTTTTAATGCCTCAACATTTTGATCCATTAATAGCTGGAATGTTAATTTGTCCCCAAGTTTATTGGCGGGATCTCCGGAGCATTGTTCATTACTCAATACCCCATAGCTTATTGAGGCGGATTCTAAAATTTTTGTGAAGTTTCGTACAGATTTTATGAAATTTGGATCCATAGCATGTTTAGCAAAACAACCAAGCCATAATACAATTTCTTTCTCTGCGGTATATTCTGGCAACTCCTTTAAGATTTCGCTACTATTTTTACCTTCAGTATTTCCAGTTTCTTGCAAATTCATTAAAAGCTTTTGGTATTCCTGTGGAACGTCTCCTGTAGACAAAACTTGAAAGCTTCTAATTTCATCGGCTTTTTCAACTTGATTACCAACAGGGCAAACTTCAGTACAAGCCTGACAAGTAGTACATTCCCATCCAGCTTCAACATTAATTTTGTCTACGACATTTACATCTTGGTTTTCAAGCATTGGTTTTTTCAAATCTAGAATAAAATGGTATTTGGGATTTAAAATACCTCCCCCTCTATTTGCAGGACATACCTCCGTGCATCTACCACATTCAACGCAAGTAAAAATATCTAATGCTTGATTCTTACTCAATCGTGACAAGTCTAAAAGTAAATTGTCTAGTTCTTCTTCAGAAGCTTCGAGATCTATAGGAACAGGAGCATGGTTGGGATTATCAAATGGCTTTAGAAAGATATTAAATGGAGATAAAACCAAATGCATATGCTTTGATTTAGGAATTAGAAAAAGGAAGCTTCCTATTACGAAAGAATGTAGCCACCAATTGATTTTGTATTGCAAAAGAGTATTCCATAAATGGAGTTCATCATACAAATAAGTAATCATTAATAAAAAAATAAAAAGAGAAACTACAGCAGAAGTTTTAGATTTTTCTCCAAGAAATTTAGGCTTAATGAAAAATCGACGATAAGCTAATCCTAAAATTCCAATTAAACACAAAATTGCCCAGGGTAAACCAACAAAATAAAAATAATTTAACTTAAAAGATGGAGAAAATAGCTTGATGTCAAATGGTATTAGAAAATGATTAAGGGTGATTAATCCAAAAAAAATGAAACCATACATAACAAATAAATGTAAAAACCCAACAATTGTTCTTTGTTTACTTATTACTTTTTTATGAAGAATAACTTCATCAAATAATCTTTTTAATCTTGATATAAGATTATCAAAATCAAATGAACCTTTTCCTTTAAAAACAATAGATAAACGAAGATAGAGGTGATACAAGAAAAAGGAAATCGCCGAAGAGAGAAAGGTGATTAATAGTATTTTTTCTAAGATAGTGAACATTTAAATTTTTCTGCTTCTATCTTTTCCTCAACTCTTCAGTTAAAAGGGGTGCAATTTCTAACAAATCTCCAATTACTGCATAGTCAGCAATTTCAAAAATTGGAGCTTCCTCATCCTTATTAATTGCAATAATATTTTTTGAACCCTTCATGCCAACAACATGTTGAATGGCACCTGAAATACCAAGAGCAAAGTATAATTTAGGAGAAACTGTTTGTCCTGAACTTCCTATTTGTCTAAAAGGAGGTAACCATCCCATATCCACTACAGGTCTAGAGGATGCTAACTCGGCCCCTAGTACTTTAGCTAATTCTTCTGCTATTGGAATATTATCCTGATTATCAATTCCTCGACCCACAGAGACTATCAATTCAGCGGTTGATAAATCAACTCCGCTAGAAGATTCTTGAAACTCTTCTTCCGTAGTAGATCTTATATCGCTATCACTTAATTGTACTTCAAAATTGGTCACTTTTTCAGGAGCGCCCTTAATTAATTCATCAGCAGAAAAAGCAGCAGATTGAAAACTTAAAAGGCATCCATTAGTCGATTCATTTTCAATTCTACTGGAAAGTTTCGCATTAAAAACTTGTTTAGAAAATTGAATATTTTGACTAGAAAGATTAATAGACGTTATATCAGATATAAATGGTATTGATAAATTTGCGCTCACTCGTGGAACATAGTCACGAACCATATACGAATGTCCAAAAATACAATACTTTGGACTATAGGATTTAATTAAATCAACAATTATTTTAGAAAACCCGTCTGCAGAATAAGTTTTAAGTAAAGGGTGTGAGGCTAAAATTAATTCGCTGCAATCAAATTGTTTAGCGCTTTCATGAATAGGGTCAATATTGTCGCCAACGCAAAGTATTGATAAAGGCTGGTTTAGAGATTTAGCAATTTTTTGACCCGCAACAACAGATTCAACGCTAAAAGGATGAATCTTCCCTCTTTGATTTTCTAGCACTACTAAAATCATTGAATTATCCTTAAATCATTTTTTAAAACTTCAAGAATTCTGGAAACAACTGATTTAGAATCGCCTTCTATTTTTTTAGTTTGTTTTTCATTGGATGGAATGTACAGCTCAACCATAGATTGTAGTTTATTGTTAGAAAATTGATTGGAATTGAGCTTAGCAACCTCTTTATTTCTTGCACCCATAATGCCTTTTAATGAAGGATATCGTGGGTTATTAATTCCAGATTGAATAGAAATACTAGCTGGCAATGGTAATGTCAACCATTGAAACCATCCTGACTCAAGCTCGCGCTTTACCCTAATTGCAGAAGGTTGAATTTGGGTTTCAATAGCTAATGTTGCAGTAGACATCTTTAATTTTTCACCTAAGAGTACTCCCACTTGTCCAGAACCCAAATCATCAGATTGCAATCCTGAAAATACCAAATCAAACTGTTCATCTTTTATACAATCACTTATAAGAGTTGCAATTGAAAGTGGATCAGAAATTTTTTCTTGTGAATCGATCAAAATTGCTCTGTCTGCTCCCTTTGCTAATCCATCCTTTATAATTTTAGAACACTTATCTTCTGACCCCATAGAAACTACTACGACTTCTGAATTGTCAGCTAATGATTCCCTTATTTTTAATGCTTCTTCAAGAGCATAAGCATCACTCTCATTGATGACATAATTCACTATTGAATCATCTATCCATTTAGAGGATGTGTCAATTCTTATTAAGGATTCATAACTAGGAATTGCCTTTGTTAAAACAGCTATTTTCATCTCTTTATAGTTTAGTTGTTAAGATATAAGTAATCAATAAAATAAAGCGGCTTATTCTTCGCTATCGCCAGTAGCAAATCTAGTCCAATCAGAAGAAGTAGCTAAGGACTCATCAATGGAGGTGTCAGACTCTGACAATTGAGAGCCATATTTTGAATCATCCTCATAAATGTTTAAACTATCTTTCTTTACTTCATATTTATCTAAATCAATTTCTTCGTCATCCGAATCTAAAGACTCTTTATCTTGACTGTACAAATCAAAATCAAAAAAATCGAGGTTTTCTACGTGACCATTCTCCATAAGATATTCTAAAAAAGGTAAAAATTTTCTCTTTTTTAAAACAGTCTTACATCTAGGGCATCTTAACTTTGCAGTAATTTCAGAAGTGCTTATTTCTTCATCACAACAGGGAGTTATGACTTCGTCATCAAATGAGGATATAATATTCTTCGACATAATCGTTTGTGAAGATATTATTAGTTGAGATGTGAGTCAATATTTTTGTATAGCTCATTTAAGTTATTTTTTTGAGCTTCTGGTAGTTTTAAGCTTCTTCTTTCCATCATTCTTTCTAATGAATCGCAAAAATCTTCGAATGAAATCCTGTGAATTTTATCTTTATAAAACATTGAAAACATCTTTATATGTCTTGGCGGAAAAGTTTGAGATACTACATTGCATCCTAATTCAATAATTGTTCCAGTATTTAAATTACAACCAATTGAGGTTTTACAAAAATCACCAATAACAGAACCTAAAAACTGCGCGTCTGTTTTAATAAGGCTTTCTCCCCACTTGACAGATATTTTTGAATAATTGTTCTTTAAATTGCTAGTAGTAGTTCCTGCCCCCAAATTAACCCAACTTCCAATTAAAGAATGGCCCATAAAACCCTCGTGAGCTTTGTTGGAGAATGGTTGAAATATTGATGAATGAACTTCGCCAGCAACCTTACAATTTCGATTAATAATTGAATTAGCAATATTGGAGTGAGATTTGACTAAACAATATTTTCCAATATATAATGGCCCTCTTAAAACAGAAAAGGGCTCAATAGTCGCTGAAGGATCAATTATTATGGGCCCTGATCTTTCATCAAAAATAACATTATTTATATTATTGTAATCTGAAACTTTCTTTTTAAAAAAATCTGGAATTTGATGAATTAATTCCCATGGCATAATCTCTTCATAATTAGAGATATCTTCATCAAACAATACGAGATTATTGGTGATAATTGTTTTGTAATAATTTTTCATATCAATATAAACTTTTTAATTAACTCAAATGTTTCATAATAATTTGTCTTATGCTTTGAATCTAAAACAACATTGTAATAATTACTTGATATATCTGAGTGAAACCCCAGCTTGACTGTCCATGGGGGTGCAAAAAAAATAATTGGGTGAACAAATCGATTGAATTGCGAGTTTAAATCAATAATATTTTTATATCTCAAAGAAAAAACTTTTTCTAAAAATGGAACATTAAGCATTTGCAAACTATTCAAATCTTTAAAGTTATAATAATACATTGAGGATTGAACTTCATCCGAATAAAAATTTTTTAACTCGTCTCTAGAAATAAAATATACTATCGAAGACTGTTCTTTATGTTGCATGAATATATTGGCCAAGTCCAAAGATGATGAATCGTCCGGAAGAAGAATTAGGGAATTATTACTAGAAACAGGCGTCATATTTTCAAATGAAACATTTTTATAAACCTGATAAAAAGTTTTTAATTCTCTTTTTGATAAATTCATATTACTTGGTCGTTAAAATAATAAAATTACTAAATTAGGATGTAAAAGATTAGAAGTTATGAAAAAGAAAAAATTTGGAAACTACCCCTTTGATAAAGGTATCTATAAAAGGATGTACCAAGATAAACTTTGGACTATGAGACAGTATTCTGGTTTTTCGTCAACAGAAGAATCCAATAAGCGCTATCTTGAAATTATACAAAACGGTGGAACGGGGCTTTCTGTTGCTTTTGATTTACCAACTCAGATGGGGTACGATTCTGATCATGAAATGGCTTTTGGAGAGGTAGGAAAATCTGGAGTCCCAATTTCAACTATTGAAGACATGGAGGCCATTTTTGATAAGATCAATCTTGAAAAGATTTCTGTTTCAATGACGATTAATTCTACTGCCGCAATATTGTTAGCTTTTTACATTGCTGTTGCAAAAAAAAAGAATTTCTCCCTTGCTAAACTAAGGGGAACTCTTCAAAATGATATATTAAAAGAATATATTGCCAGGGGAACATTTATTTACCCAATAAATCATTCATTGAGAATCACCTCTGATATTTTTAAGTACTGCCAAAAAAATGTGCCACAATTTAATCCTATTTCGATTTCGGGATATCATATTCGTGAAGCTGGCAGTACAGCTATTCAGGAATTAGCCTTTACTTTCTCTAATGCAATAACCTATATGGAAATTGCTAAACAAAATAAAATTGATTTAAAACAATTAGCGAAAAAGTTTTCTTTTTTCTTTAATTCTCATAAAGATTTTTTTGAGGAAGTAGCAAAATTTAGAGCAGCGAGAATTATTTGGGCAAAAATTATTAAAGAACACTTTGGGATTGATGATATTGAGGCTCAATTATGCAGATTTCATGTTCAAACTGGGGGATCGACCTTAACAGCTCAGCAAATTGATAATAATATCACTCGTACGAGCCTCCAATGTTTAGCCGCAGTTTTAGGTGGGGCTCAATCAATTCATACAAATGCCAAGGATGAAGCCATTAGCCTTCCATCAAAAGAGAATGCGCTAACCGCTTTAAAAATTCAGCAAATTATCGCCTATGAAACTGGAATCACAAATTATGTTGATCCCATTGGAGACAGTTCGCTTGTTTCCGATTTAACTAAAAAGATTGTGAAAGAAACAAATAAAAAAATAAATGAAATTATCAAAAAAGGTGGTACAATTAATTGCATTGAAACTGGAATAATTCAAAAAGAAATTGAAGAGTCTGCTATAAAATATCAGAGTCAAATTGAAAATAAAGAAAAAATTATAGTAGGAGTCAATGCCTTTGAAACTGAATTGGAAAATCATGCTTCAGTTAGCTCGAAACACCAAGATAATCTAAATAGAATAAAAGAATTGAAACTATTCAAAGAAAAAAGAAATCTTGGAAAAGTCAATCAGTCGCTAGAAGACTTAAAAAAAACCTCTCTTTCAAATAAAAATCTTATGGAGTCATTAATTTTATGTGTTGAAAATCTATGTACTCTTGGCGAAATATCAGATGTTTTAAGAGATACATTTGGAGTTTTTGAAATATAGAATTCCTAAAAAATTTTAGGAACAATATTTATTTAAATGAATAATATTAATATATTTGACAGCAAAAATTTTTAACCAAAAAGGAACAAAATGAACAATACAAAACTATTTATTTTTTCTAGCTTAGCTTTATTCCTAGTTAACTGTGCTGGAACTTCTCCAAGCATAAGTGATGTAGCAAAAAGCTCAGAAAATCAAAATAACAAACAAGAACAGAAGCAGGAAGTTTCTGTAGAAAAATTTACTATTCAAGAACCAGAGTCTCCTATGGTTGGAGTCAACGTTTTCGAACCATATATGATTAAAAGAGGTGACATTTTAACACGAATTGCATTAAATGAATATGGAAATGCATCTATGTGGAAAGAAATATACGCTTGGAATAAGGAAATTATTGGCGAAAATCCTGATAAAATATTTCCCTATAATTTCTTATCTCTAAAACGAAAAGTTTCAGAAGCAAAAAATTGTGATATAGATTATTTCCAATATGAAATTCAACCTGGAGATACTGCCTGGAATCTTGCTCAAAGAGTATATGGGGATGAACTTGCTTGGGTGGTAATTTACATGGATAATTCAGAACTTATCAGCAGCAATAATGGAATTCTCCAGCCTGGAACTTTTTTCAAGATGAGAAAGAATCTTGATCCTTGCAGCTAAATCTAGATAAGCTTGAACTGAATACTAAATGGATTCTCTCTGGAAAAAATTCATTTTTATACTTTGAAAGAATCCCAACTACAATTGATATTGCCCTGGAAAAATTCAATCAAGAAAAAAACCAGGGCAAGATTGTTATAGCCGATTTTCAAGAAAAAGGAAGGGGGTCATTTTCTAAATCATGGCATTCCTCACCTTATAAAGATTTAACCTTTAGCATAATTTTGGGATACAAAAATCAATTTAACCAAAACCTGGTTAATGAAACTTGTTATGCTATAAAGAATTTTCTCCAACTATATAAGCTTGAAAGCATTATCAAAACCCCAAATGATATTTTAGTAGGCAACAAGAAACTCGCTGGAGTCTTACTGTCTAAAAAAACTATTAATAATTTATCTTTCCAAACACTGAGTATTGGTATCAATATTAATTCTTCACTAGAGTTAAAAAATTATCCATTTGAAGCTACTTCACTATGCTTAGAAATTGGCAATGAGGTTGAAAGAGAATCTTGCCTTGTGGAGATAATAAATCAAATTGATGGAGCAATTAAAAGGCAGATTGCCCAGTAATTTTCTCCCCAATGATTAATGTATGAATTTCGTGAGTACCTTCGTAAGTAGAAACAGTTTCCAAGTTCATTAGGTGTCTCATAATTGAATATTCTTCCATAATACCGTTTGCACCTAAAATTTCTCTTGAAAGTTTTGCACATTTACGTGCGATATCAACATTATTTAACTTGCCAAGAGAAATATGTGAAAAGTCTAATTGATTGTTCTCTTTTAAATGCGACAATTGAAGCGATAATAATTGAGCTTTTGTGATTTCTTGAATCATTTGAGTTAACTTTTGTTGTGTTAGTTGAAAAGCAGAAATCGGTTTTGAAAATTGTACTCTATCGGAACTATACTTCAAGGCAATCTCATAGCAATCTATTGCTGCGCCTAAAGTTCCCCACACTATTGAAAACCTTGCTTGAGTTAAACAAGAAAGCGGACCCTTAAGACCCTGAACAGAAGGGAGTCGATTTGAATCCGGAACTCGTACATTATTCATAGATAACTCTGAAGTAATTGAAGCTCTTAAGCTCATTTTTCCGTGAATATCAGAAGCGCTAAATCCTTCCATATCTTTTTCAAGAATAAAACCACGCACAATACCTTTTTCATCTTTAGCCCAAACGATTGCTATATCTGCAATTGAACCATTTGTAATCCACATTTTGGAGCCACTAATTATCCAGTCATCTCCATCCTTTACAGCTTTAGTTTTCATACCTCCAGGATCAGAGCCATGATTAGATTCCGTTAAGCCAAAACAACCAATCGTCTCACCTGAACACAATGATGGTAGCCATCTGTCTTTTTGCTCTTGAGATCCATATTGGTATATAGGGTAGATTACCAATCCATTTTGAACGCTGCAAAAAGAACGAAGGCCTGAATCGCCTTTTTCTAATTCTTGCATGATTAAACCATAAGCTAGCTGTGATATTTCATTTCCTCCATATTTCTGGGGAAGAGTAGAACCAAAAAAACCAAGTTCACCCATTCTGGGAATTAGACTTTTGGGGAAAGTTCCTTGATTGTAAGCATCAACTACTAAAGGCAAAAATTCATTTTTAACAAATTCATGAGCAGTTTTTTGGATTAGCAATTCTTCATCAGAAAGACCTTCAAAGACATTACAAAAATCTGGTCCTATATATTTCATTTATTATAGACCTCAAACCAAATCTTGGTAGTCTCTGGAAAAACTTCCATCATAATTTCTTTTAAAGCTTTAGCATATTCTTGAATTTCAATCTGAGATGTGGCTTCATCTCTAAGTTCAATAAAATTCATAATTGATTGAAAAGATGCAGTCCACCAAACTTTTGTATATACTGTAAGTGGCAATATGCTTCTAGCCTGCTCCTTTGCCATGCCAAGATCAAGCATCTTCTCATAATTGCAAATTGCAGTGTTTTGAGCTTCCTGCCACAAGCTTTTGGCCTTCTCTTGATCATCAATTAATCCTTCACTCGCCTGCTTATTATCATTGGATTGTTTTCTAAAATCAATTGGTTCATAAAAATCCTCATAAGGAACGTATCTTCCGCTAATTTCATTCCATGCGTGATCTTTTGTTGGATGAGTAGAGGTTGTCTCAATGCCAACAACATGTTTATACCATTGTCTCATAACAAATTCCGGTGCTTTGATTATAAACATACAATGCTGGTGCCTAAAGGGGCTAAAATGTTTATGCTTAATTAGATATTTCGAAAGCTTTTGGTCTTTATCTGTGAAAGATTCGCTAAATCCATCAAAAGAAACGCGAGCAGCATTTACGGGGGTCAAATCATCCCCAAGCTTATCCACCAGCTCAATAAATCCTTTATCCAAAACAATTTTTTTCATATTAATAAAGTAAATCTGAAATCGTATAAAACATATTAGAATTTGAAGCTATAATGGGGTCTGTCACAAGGGTTTTCTTCTGATTATAGAGTATAGTTTTGCTATCAATTGTCTTCAATACACCTCCGGCTTCATTTATAATACAATCTGCAGCACAAATATCCCATTCATTTTTGGGTGCAATTGTAGCAAAACAATCTACAGATTGATCAGCAACTTTTGCAATTTTATAAGCAATACTTCCGATAGGAGAAATTTCTGAAAAATTTTTTTGATACGCGCTCCATTCTCCTCTTTTAAATTCAGAACGAGATACAGCAATGTTTGCTTTTTTCAAATCAACTTCTTCTGAACAAAGTATCTTATTTTGATTTTTAAATGCGCCTGAGTTTTTTGAAGCATAAAAAAGTTCATCTGTAACAGGATTAAAAATTACGCCAACTACAGGGATTTGATTTTCAACAAGGGCAATGCTTACGCAAAATTGAGGTATTTGTTCGATGAATTCTTTAGTTCCATCTAGCGGGTCTACCACCCAAATTCTTTTTTTTTCTAATCGAATGTGGTCATCTACAGTTTCCTCAGATAACCATCCATCTGAAGGAAATTCGCCTGTCAAAAAATTTTTAATGTACTTATCAGCTTCAAAATCAGCATCGGTTACTGGATTGTCTTCACCCTTTTCTTGGACATTTTTATTTTCATCTAGATAATATTTTAAAAGAATTTTTCCAGCATTTCTTGCGGCGACCTTTGCGGCAACTAGCTCTGATAGATATGTCATATTTATATGGTTTTTTTAACTTTAGTTTTTAAATTACAAATGAATATTGAGAAATTAATTTAACCTATTATTTTTTTATTTTTATAAGATTTATAAACAATTTTTCTTTTTCTCATATTCCATCCTATTGATATAGGGAAATACGGACTACGACAATGAATAAAGAAATTTATATCAGTAAAGGCGTAGGAGAAACAAGAATTGCAGTGACTGAAAATGGTCATCTTGCTGAACTCCACGTCGATAAAGAAACACAAGAAAGAACAGTCGGCAATATTTATAAGGGTATCGTGGAAAATGTTATCCCTGGAATGCAAGCAGCATTTGTGAATATTGGACAAAAAGTAAATGCTTTTCTCCCCTTTTCAGAAATTTCTGATCCTGAGCACTTAGATACCGATAAAACAAAAAAGGATAACCAAATAGAAGTGTTATTATCACCGGGACAGGAGATAATCGTTCAAGTTATTAAGGAACCATTTGATAATAAGGGTGCTCGAGTAACAACCAATCTATCTATAGCTGGAAGATTTCTAGTATTAATTCCTAAGTCTAAATATGTTGGTGTTTCAAAAAAATTATTAGACAAATATGAGAGAAGAAGATTAAAAAAGATTGCTCTTGAAATTAGAAAACCGGGGCTAGGAATAATTATTCGGACTGTAGCAGAAGGAAAAACTGAAGAACAAATCGTAAATGATTACAATTCATTAGTCAAAAAATATAATGATCTTATAGAATTATCTGATAAAAAAAGCGCTCCTATGTTAGCATATAACGATCTTGAAACAACTTCTAGCGTTTTAAGAGATTTAATTAATGATAAAGTTTCTAAAATTGTTACAGACTCTCGCGAGGATTATAAAAAGATTTTAAAAATTATTAAAGATGATTCTCTTGGAATCGAAGACTCGCTTGAACACTATAGAAAAAGGGAACCGCTTTTTAGAAATATTGGTATTCATGGGCCAATGATGAAACTTTTAAAGAAGAAAGTTTGGCTAAAAAGTGGAGCATATTTAATAATTGAAAGAACTGAAGCTATGGTTGTAGTTGATGTCAATAGTGGAAAATTTGTTGGTAAAAAGGGACATGAAGAAAATTCTTTAAAAATCAATTTGGAGGCAGCAACAGAAATAGCTAAACAATTAAGGTTAAGGCATTTGTCGGGTTTAATTTTGATTGATTTTATTGATATGAATGAATCAGCAAACAGAAAAAAGGTATACCAACAAATGAAAAAAGAATTGAGGTTGGATCGAGCAAAAGTAGCTGTGTCTGAAATCTCTGAATTTGGAGTACTTGAAATGACTAGAGAGAGAACTGGGTTGAGTATGATTGATTCGATTACAGAGGCTTGCGATTGTTGTAACGGTTGGGGGAGAATAATTTCTAAAGATACTCTACTGACTAGTGTAGACCACTGGCTAAGAGAATACAAACAACAAAATAAAGATCTGAGATTAAAATTGTATCTTCATCCAGAGATAGCTGCATATTTAAAAAATGAGAAAACTAGAGATTTTATTAAATTAATGTGGCAAAATTTTGTCTATTTAAAAATTATTGAAGACTATTCCTTTAATAAAAACCAATTTAAGTTTACAAAAATGAATGATGATATAGATTTAACCAATGAAATAGGTACTTGATAGGGAGTAATTTAGATATTAACTTCACCCGCTATGATAGCCATATTACAAATTAATGGAAAACAGTATAAAGTTTCTAAGGGAGATAAAGTTCTCATCGATTCTAAAATTGATGTTGAAAATGGGAAAACCATCAACCTCGATCAAGTTTTAGCAATTTCTGATAATGACAAAAATATTTTTAACCCTAAAGAGCTTGAATCATTTGTTGTAAAAGCAAAAGTTATTGATCATTCAAGAGATAGTAAGGTAACTATTATAAAGAAAAAAAGAAGAAAGGGTTACCAACGTAAAATGGGTCATCGCCAAGATTTGACGATGATTGAAATCCAATCAATTGGTAGCTCAACTAAGAAAAATACTTCAGAAAAAAAATCTAAAACTACTAGCTCTAAAAAAGCTACAACCCCAAAAAAGGAGAGTTAATCAATGGCTCATAAAAAAGGTCAAGGTAGTTCCAGAAATGGAAGAGACTCTAACTCAAAAAGATTAGGTGTCAAAGTTTCTGATGGTCAATCTATTCTTGCTGGAAGCATTATTGTTAAACAACGTGGAACAAAGTACCACGCTGGCTTAAACGTTGGTAGAGGAAATGACGATTCTCTTTTCGCAAAATCTCATGGATATGTCAAGTTCTCTAAAAAAGGTTCTACTACCTTTGTTAATGTTGTTGAAAAAAATTAATCATGCGCAGACCTAAAATATCTCTGATTGGTGGAGGACAAGTTGGAGGTAATATTGCTCTCCTTGCTGCTCAAAAAGAATTAGGTGATATTACTATCATTGACATTCCAGATTCCGAAAATTTTATTAAAGGAAAAGCTTTAGATATATTGCAACTTTTACCATTAGAAGGATACGATGTTAAAATTAATGCATCTTCTGATTTTTCTGATATCCAAGATTCTGATGCTATAGTTATTACTGCTGGATTTCCAAGACAACCGGGAATGAACCGTGAAGACTTATTAAAGAAAAATCTGGACATCATATCTAATGTTGCAAAACAAGTTAAGACACACGCCCCCAATGCTTTTGTTATTGTTGTATCCAACCCTCTTGATGCAATGGTATATGCCTTTTATAAAGTCTCTGGTTTTACAAAAAACAAAGTTGTTGGAATGGCGGGTGCATTGGATAGTACTAGATTTCGAGCTTTTATTGCTGAGGCTACTGGATTGTCATCTCAAGACATCAATTGTATGGTTTTAGGTGGGCATGGAGATACTATGGTGCCTGTAAGCAGATTAGCTACTATTGGAGGCGTTCCTCTTACAGCCATCCTTGACAAGCAGACCATACAATCTATTGAAGAAAGAACACGTTTTGGGGGTGGAGAAATTGTAAAACTTTTTGGTAAAGGTTCCGCTTTTTATGCTCCGGCTCAATCTTCTGTCGAAATGCTTGAAAGCTTTATTAGAGACAAAAAAAGAGTGATTCCTTGCGCTTCTCTTTGCGATGGAGAATTTGGTATTGATGGATATTTTATTGGAGTTCCTACAGTGATTGGTGCTGGAGGAGTAGAAAAAGTTATTGATTTTGAGTTAACTGATTCTGAAAAAAGAGCTTTAGAAGATACCATTACAGCTGTTAAAAAAACTGTTCAAGAAACAGGTCTTTAATTTTTTAAGGAATCATCCTTATAAAAATAGGTTGATGATCAGACAATACATCATCAATTTCATTTCCAGTTAAACCGGTTTCTGTCAACATATCAACAACACCACCAGTAGCGCTTTCATAAGAAAACATGGATTCGCTAATGAAAATGTGATCTAAGTGTGCTGGATCATATCGATTTCTCCAACCCTGCCATGAATATTTTGTAGCCTGCTGTTGAAAAACTGCCTCATCTATTAACTTAAAATATCCATCATTAATTGAGGGATCTGAAAGAGGAGCAATTGCTGGATTTGCGATTGACTGGTTCCCAACATTATTAAAGTCACCCGCAATAAACACATTAGCTTGCTGACGATTATTTGCATAATAGTCTTTCAAAAGAGAGCTTGCTGCATATCTTCTAAAAATTTCTGAACCGGGATTATCTTTTTCATTTTCATATTGATCATTTCCACAACATTTGTAATGGACGCCAATTAAATAAAAATCAAATGTTTTAGACCCATTTGACCATGTTAAATAATTTTCCATTGGTGGTCGACTCGCGAACTGATAGGTTGCATTGTTTGCATAATCCATATCTCCATCATTTGAATTGGGAGTATTAGACCACAATTCATTTTTGCTATTAAAAGTAATTGTACCACAACTTGAACAATCAGAATTAGTAGACTTATATAGAAGACCAAAATGCATATTTTGCGTTGTGGATGAAAGTACCAACGAATATTCTGGCAACTCGTTAGCTAACGTAATTAACTGATTTTTATTTTGAATTTCTTGGAAAAAATAAACATCGGCATTCCAGTTAGTTAATAAAACTTCTAAATAATCATTGGTTTTAGAACTCTGAGGGAAGGTTTGAATGTTCCATGAAATAATTTCAAGCTGATTTGGAGCGTCAAAATTTGTTGCGCTTGAAAATGTAATTTCATTTCCCCCTCCGTCCCCAGGGTCCGTAGGGTCAGTTGGAGATCCACCGCTACCAGAGGAACATGAAAAAACAAATACCGTGAAAAGAAGAATTGAAAAAAAGTTTTTAATTTTCATAAATGTAATTTAATAATAAAACTCCCACCTGCGCTAAACTTTGTGGAGAACATTTATCTGGGGTGTCTTCAGTAGTGTGCCAATAATTATAAAATTCGTTAGGATAATCAAAATCAATAATATCAACTGCTGGAATTTTTGCTATATCATTTAAAGGAATATGATCATCATAGATTTCATATTTTATCATTTTAGAGAATGACTTTAATCCCAATCTTTCTGCTAAGTCCCAAAGCTCTAAAACAAACTTTTTATTTTTTTGAAATGAATATCTTTCTATTGGTAGATTAAGTCTTTTGTCACCCACCATATCAACAATAATTGCTTTTTCAGGTTTTATTTTTAAAGGCATATTTCTTGAAAAATATTTAGAACCTTCAGCAAAAGTCTCAGAGTTTCCTTTGATTCCAACATCTTCAGCGTCGAAAAAAACTAGGTCAACCCCAACACTTGAATCATTGGATAAATTGTTAGCAATTTCCATTAATACCGCAACCCCGCTAGCCCCATCATTGGCGCCAACAACAGGTTGTTTTCTTTTTTCGACATCCGTTTCTTCATCAGCGAAAGATCTAGTGTCCCAATGAGCGCCTAATAAAATTCTATTGGAAATTTCTGGATTTAAGCTAACATAATAGTTTTTTCCATTCATTTCTTGATTAAGTAATAAATTAAAATATCTAAAATTTTGAGTTTTGACTTCCATATTAAGTTTCTCAAAAAAATCTAGGAGGTAATTTTCAAATTTTATATGTCCTTCAAGTCCTGGGCTTCGAGGCCCTAAGTCACATTGTTCTAATATATAGGAGTATGCTCTATTCCCATCAAATGAATAGGATATTATGGGTTTAATATTGCTTTTTGATGAGCACCCAAATAAAAATAAAATAATTAATAAGTTCAGTTTTTTCATTATTCTCTAATCACAACATTTAAATTAATCCCAAAATCTCTATCAACTCTTTTGCCTGTTAATCTAGTTTCATTTTGTCGATACTCATAAAAAAGACTTCCCGAAACATTTTCTGTTATAGCATAAGTTGCTCTTAGGACAGCCTTGTTCGTTTTATTAAAGTTTTGCTGAGCAAAGTTAATTCTATCTTTAGATCCCTCTTCATTTTTATTGGAAGACTCAAGATTAAGCGTGAGATTAAAATTATTATTTAAAAACACATTTCTGTCCGTAAATGGTAAGGAAAAACGGATTCCCTTCGAAAAATTATAGGTTATACTTCCTAAAATGCTATTGTCTGAAACATATGATAGACCAGTAGGAACCTCATCTAAGGTATAGCTTATATTATTTCGGAGGTTAAATGAAACTCCATTTTTTAATGAAGCTGTTACTCCGATGAGTGGACTGAAAGAACTAACCTTTTTAGAAATCAATAAATTATTATTATAACTATCAATAATATTTGAAATAGAAAATAGTTTAAACTGGTCGGTGTTAGGATCTGAAAATTTCCATGAAGCAAGCTGTTTGCCGGAAAATGAGTGCTCTAAAGAGACGCTAGAAAAATAATTATTCAGTATTTGTATTTTTTCTAAACCGCCTATTCTTAAGGACCAGTTTGAAAATGGAAAACCTTTGTTCAGTCTTTTACCAAATGAAAAATAATCTCTTGTGATTGATCGGGTATCAACACCCGAACCATTTAATATTGAAGATATATTTTCATTAAAGGATAAAGATAAAGATGTCGCATTATTAATTTTAATACCAGACCTAATTGACAAACTTTTTTTAATATCATCAACCCCCGTATTAAAACCAACTTCGGGAGCATAAGACATATCCAAGTTATCATTTAAGCCTAGTTTATAAAAAACAGGAATAGAATTTTGTACGCCATTATCACTTAGGTTAGTATTGGTATTGAATGTAACGGTAATTGGTTGAATTTTCTTAGTAGCCTCATAAATTCTTTCAACAATAAGGCGATCTTTAATCAAATACTTTTTCCCTTTCTCTGAATCGACCTTATCCGTATCGTCTTCTTGGTTTTCTATCTCCCTTATTCTAGTTCGAGATCTCGATGAAGATTTTGACTTTGATGGGGGATCATAAAACTGCTCCATAATAGTAGTTGGAGATAAATTAAAATTAACGGAATTAGATTTTGTCAAAACTAAATTAGCACCATCCACTACTGATGATAGGGGCTTATTCCATGAATAATTTGCATTGTAATTAAAGGTAGGGGAAATCCATTCAAACCAGTCAGGAGAAAATGACGAGCTAAATGATTCAGTATTTTGTACAACTGATCCGATGCTAATTTTTTGAAGAACTTCATTGCGATATTCTGACAAATCACTATTCACATTTCTTGTATAATTTAATTGAGTGTTATCAAAAACTTTGTAACTCAATCCAAAGGTTCTTGTTAAACCTAAATTAAAATCTTCCAAATTATTCTCTGCTGAACGTGTTTTCTTATCAGTTAAATTTCTAGAAAATATCATAGAAGAATTAAAATTCGTTGGGGTGTAAAAGAATTTAGTTTCTGAAATTTGATTACCGACTAGAGGTATGCTTTTTGTCCACCCAAAAATTTTAAGATAATTGTCACTTGGAAATTGCAGGTTGTATTTAATATCTCCATTAATTTTGTGAATATTGACATGTTCCATAATTTCATCAGATCGTTTCTGACTCGATAAATTGATTGAACTACTCATGTTATCAATCGTATAACGCATTATCGGATTTTGAGACTTCACCCTCTTGGATATTGCAGATGAAACTCTAATAGTTGACGTTTTTTTCATAATAGAATCTGGAACAGAACTTTGATTTGTACGAACATCAGAGCCGGGAAAATATTTTGGTGTATTATTTTGCATTGAGTAAGAAGTTGAAAGTGGCATTGAAATACCCCATTCTTTCGGGAAAAATCCTCCTAGCTGAAAATTATTAGATACTAGCAAGCTTTCGTTTGAATTATTGGATCCAAGTCTTTCCTGCAGCACGCGGAAATCAGCATCTTTTTTGGTATAGCTAAAATTAGATTCGCTAAAATCAGATAAGTTAAATTGGCTACGAACTCTCATGGCATTACCTTTATCTTTTTTGACTCCGCTTAGTCGAAGTTCATCTAGCCAAATTTCTCCAGAAATCGGATTGTTTGAATTATTCTCTACTCCAACAACGAAGTATTGAATTCTCGATAAAGAAGGTTGGCCAAATACTTCAATTTTTTGCAATAGTTCATTATTTAAATCAAATAATTCATATCTTTTATAATTAAGAGAATCAGTAAAGGTATCATTCGGATTAATTAATTGAATGCTTTCTGGTTCTGAATTCTTCAATTGCGTTATCCAGTCTAAATCGATTTTCAAATCGTTTCTACCAAGATCTTCATCCCAACCTCGGTAGATTTTTTTGGTCACTTTATAATATTCATCTCCGGCCCCGAACTCAATGAAAAAATCCAAATCAGATTCATCAATATTTGAAAATTCACTATTTCCATAAATGAACATCTTCATTAAATCGTACATCAAATAACTTTGTCCTCTTTTGGGATCAAGGGTTATTATTTTTTTTGCTGCGCCTTTATAGTTTGGATACAGGTTATCGAACTTTAAAACTAAGGATTGTTCTTTAGATAAAATTTGATTTATCTCATCATACTCCCCAAAAACTCCTTTGGGTGGAATATAATCGGGGTTATCTTCATCATTAATGACTGTAACAATAAAAGTACTATCTTGAAGGGTATAATTGTTATAATCAACTAACGAAATTCCCACTTCCTCCCAAGAATTTCCTACCAATTCAACTTTTGCAATTTCTAGCTTAGAAGCTTCGGTGATTCCACTTAAAGCTAATCGCAAATATTTAATTTCACTTAATGAAACATCATTGATATGATCAAAATGACTAATTGGAATTCGTATTAACTTCCAACCAGTTTTTTGTCCCTGGAATTCAGTTTGCCCAGCTACATAAGTAGAGTCTGATAGCGAAATCGTTTTAGAATAAAATGAATTAGTTCTGTCTAAGAAACCTGAATTATCCAAATCTTCAGAATCTGGATATTTACCCCCAGCTTGGATTCTAACTCCTGTTCCATTCCCTTCTGTTCCATTCACCATTGAATAATCATTACTTCCTTCAATATAATCCCAATTATCGCCATTGGGGTCTGAGGAGTTTATATCAGAATATGCATTAATTAGTACTGTTTCGCCGCTAGCAAAATATTCTAAATAGGTTGGTCCTTCTGGATCTAAACATTGACCCCAGCCGTTTTCATAGTCATCAAAACACCCATCTAATCCAGTATCTTCATTTTCCTCAAGAAAACCATTACCTGAAGCAAGACCAGCTTCGGGGACATCTTCATCGTTCAATTTTGAATTTCCGTCATAATCTTCGCTTATTTTTCCCAAGTCTATAGTTAAGTTACCAGACTCTCCTCTCAACCAAATTTCAAAAAATTTTGTTTTAGTTTGATCGTAATCTCCAACAAACATCGGGGAAATTATTCCTGCCCATAGTGAATCACTTTCTGTTGATTGTTGAGATAATTTTGGTTCGACATTCAGCACCAATACATCAGTAGTTAAATTTTGAGCTCTTTGTGAAGTTGAAACATTGGGCCAAATACTGTTGGTAAGAACTTGCGCATAAGGATTATACCAGAACATTCTCATTCGATTTTCTTGCTTGAATTCTGTCATTGTATCTGAATTGATTGGGGCAGAGGAGATATGCCAGAATCTCCTTAAGATGGAGGGATTTGTAACTCTTTTAGATCCCTCAAAATCATCAATATATGCTACTCCATTATTATCTCCAGTACCTGGACTTGAAATTGAATTAGGATTCGGAAGAACTTGAGCGAATTCTCCTTCTAAAGTAAATCCAGATAATTTATCTGAATTAACAAAGGACAAATTGTTAATACTTCTAGACAATTTTTCAAAATCCTGCTGATATCTTCCGTTGATATCCCATATAAAATTATTTATTGGCTCATAACCAACTTCGACTTTTTTGTTCACAATATCTTGATTGTAATAAAGGGCAGTCATTCCTACAAATGAATCATCATTGATATCAAGTTGTGCTCTAGAGCCAATCATCATTTTTCGATCAAAAGTCACAAGCTCATGTTTATCATAAGAAATATCGAGCTCTCCTTCGGGGTCGATATTTTTAAGAATCATAATCATTCCAGAAAAATAATCAACTTGATAGTCACGCCCTTTTTGCAATTTTTCTCCATTATAATAAAGCTCTTCACTTCCTTCCACCAGAGTAAATCCTAAGTTAATAACGGACTTAGGTGAGGTATATTCAATATTAAAGGTAAATCGTGAGTCGCCCGTAAAATCGGATCGATTTGTAGAGGTATACATTTCTCCCTCTCTTAACAGGTTTCTTAATTCTTCGCTCGAGTTCCCACCCGGAAGTTTTTCATCTGATACAAAAGGTAACAAAAAAGGTAAATGAATTTCTCCAGTTTGTAAGTTGATAATATTTGGATTGTTATAGTCAATATTTTCATCGGGCACTATTTCCCCTGCTGAGTTATAATTATCTAAACCAAAAAGGTGGAGGTAGGTTTTCCCAGCTTCCGTTCTATCGCTTACTGGCGTAATCAAATTATCTACGACGCTCACTCTAAGATTAGTAGGATCTATATTAAAAGATCCTAAAGAGTAAACATTTTTAAACATCAAATCCCAGGTTGGATGGTTAGGATGAGAAGATTGGGCTTTAATCATTTTTAAAACTAAAGAGGAATTGGATTCACTTATTCCTGATCCAATTTGAACAATCAATTGTCCAGATTCTCTATCAACTATTTCAAAATGTGCAGCGATAATTTCGTTTTGTAGAGAAGACTGCATTCTAACAAATCCCAAATCTTCATTAACAGAATAATCAATCCCTCTTTCTAGTTTGATAAATGAACCTTCTTTATTATCGTTTGTAAAGGATGATAAATCAAGGGGGTCAATATAAGCAGTTCCAGGATCTGCTTGGGGATTATTTGAAGTATCTATTTTATAAAGTTCAAGATTCCTAATGACAACATTACCAATAGAGTGCAAACCAGAAACCAGCGGATAGTAAGAGGGTATGGATACACCAAATCCATTCTCACTTTGAAATTCTACTCCATTTCTAAACCATTCGTGCAAAAAGAAGTATAAATTCTTTCGATAATCATAATCAGAAATTTGGGTGATTTTGAGCTCAGAAGATCCCTTATACTGCTGGGATTCTTTTTGAGTTTTTTCTAATGAAGCGATGCTTGTAATATCAACCGGACCTAGTCGAGTTAAAGCTTTTATACCAAAAAGACCTCTATTTTGACCGGAAAATGTTACAAATTCTGTTCCGGGAAGAGAAAGCGAAATATTTCCTGCTTCAAGTTTTTGCAGGATATCATCCTCGTCGCCTTGATAATCAACTCGAATGGTATTTTCCCAGTCAAAATCTCTCTCGGAATTTTGATCTAAAGAAATGGTAATTCTTTCTCCAACCTTTCCCTGAACATTCAGTTGCTGCTTCTGATCAAACTTAAAATTTTTGGTTTGTTGCTCTCGATATGAAGATCTAACCAATTCTTGATCTTGATTAACGAGCTTACCTGAAATATTAATATTTCCTTGAACTCTAAGTGAAGCTCTACCGAGTCCACCCAAATCCAATCCTGCTATTTCTACAAAACTATCTTTGCTTTTTACATAGGTAGTATCGGAACTTGATAAAGCAAAAGATTGAAAAAGAGCTTTCTCTCTATTGAATTTTATCAAAGAACTGAGATAATCATCTGTGGAGAAATAGGTAGTATATTGAGGTTCGATAAAACTATTTTTTTTAATAGAAATTATTTTTTGAGAAAAATCAAATTGAAAGCTTGAGTCGTTCTTTTTATTACTCAGTTTAAATAGACCTATGGGGTAATTGGATATATCATTCAAACAAAAATTTGGACCTGAAGAATCTTCAAAAACGTAAAAACTTCTTGAATAGTTAATATCTGCAAAAATAATTGATGGAAGTAAAAGGATTGATAAATAAAGCTTTTTCAGCATTTTAAAATATTTTCTGTATTTCTTTTAAAAACTTTTCCATCGCTAAAGCTCTATGGCTAGTTATAGATTTTTCTTCAATTGACATTTCTGCTAGAGTCTTTCCAATAGTAGGTATATAAAAAATTGAATCATAGCCAAATCCATTAGCTCCTTTGGGAGAATGTAAAATTTCTCCTCTCAAAATACCTTCTACAAAAAAATCATTTTGTCCATCAACAAATGATATAACTGTTTTAAAAATCGCGGATCTGTTACTTGCAGATTTCATGTTTTGTAAAAGCTTTTGAAGGTTGTCATCATCAGTTGCATTTTCACCAGCATACCTTGCAGAGAAAACTCCTGGTTCCCCATGGAGAAAATCAACCTCTAATCCCGTATCGTCACCCAGTGACGCTATTCCTGAATGTTGAAAAAGAGCTGATGACTTTAAATACGAATTTTCTTGAAGAGTGTTCCCGTCTTCAACAATTTCTTTAATTTCTGGAAAATCTTTTAAAGAAAGAATTGATTCAAAAAAGGGGTTAATTTGAAGAGCTATCTCTTTAATTTTATGCGAATTTGAGGAAGCAATAATAATTTTTTTCACATCAATAGTTTAAAATTATTTTTAAATAAACTTAACTCAAATATTTTGATTGAATATTCAATCATATAAATAATGATTTTTGAAATTAAATGATTAAATTTTTGTCCTAAATTGTTTTAGAATTATTTATTAAAAAATCGGCTTGGTAGCTCAGTTGGTAGAGCAGAGGACTGAAAATCCTTGTGTCGGCGGTTCAAGTCCGCCCCGAGCCACGACTCGAGTATCCTAAGAATGAATTCAATACTGTATATAATAATATCACTTGTAATACTTTTTCTACTTTCATTTTTACAAGAAAAGAAAGTTTTTAAGTTTAGGGCTGAGCAAGAAATAAGTAGTGACCTAGATTCTGTTTTTGATTTTTTTTCCAAACCGGAAAACCTTTCAAAAATCACTCCGCCCAAAATGGGTTTTCATATTTTGACTCCAACGCCCATAGAGATGAAAGCCGGCGCAATTATTGACTATACAGTTAAAATATTTGGTGTTCCACAAAGATGGAGGACAATGATAACTTCTTACGAGTGGAAAAAAATGTTTGTTGATGAACAAATGAAGGGGCCTTATAGCTTGTGGCACCATAAACACATTTTTATAAAAACTTCTAATGGGGTAAAAATTATTGATGAGGTTACCTATGTTTTACCTCTTCAGTTTATGCAATCATTAGTTAACAAATTGATTATAGCTCCTCAAATTGAGGAAATTTTCTCATATAGAAAAAAAATAATTGATACTAAGTTTAACAATGAAACTAAATAACATAATAAATCGGCTAAAAATTTTATTTAATTATTTTGGTTTCACAATAGTTTGGTTTTGTTGTGCTTTTTCTGCTAAAAGTGAAAATTTTCTTTTAGCAATTATTCCCACCACAATTTATCTTGTATTTCATCTTCAGTTTATATCAAAGAAAAAAATGGTAGAGTTAAAATTAATTTTTCTTTCTTTATTACTTGGAATTATTGTTGATAGCACGCTTAGTTGGTTTGGTATAGTTCAGTATGCTGGTTCTTGGGAAAATATTCGTCACCTGTCACCAATATGGATTTTATGCATGTGGGTAGGATTTGCCTCTCAGATTTTTCACTCTTTAAAATTTTTAAGGGGAAGATTTTTACTCATTGGATTTTATGGAATTCTAGCTCCACTCGCATATATTGGTGGAGAAAAAATCCAAGCAGTGCAAGTAAGCTCTAGTTCAGTTGAGATAGTAATTATGAGCACTTTATGGGCGACAAGTTTAGTGATTTTATTTAGGTTTGCTGAATTTTTAAACAATAGATCATCATGAAAAAAATCTTTATAATTATTCTTCCCATTCTTATAGCTGGATGTTCAAATGCTAAATATTTAAGCGGCGAAGAAGTACTGCAACCACTCAATATTTCTATTCCAGAAGAATGGGGAACAATTTCTGGAATTGAAATATCCTCTAAAGAAATTTGGTGGGCAGAATTCAATGATAACAATTTGATAAGTTTTATAGAAAGCTTCAAAGCAAACAACCTTGATCTTAAGTCAAGCATGATTAGTGTACAAAATGCTAGTCTGGCATCAAAAATTACCTCAGCCTCATTGCTCCCATCAATTGGTTTGCAATCTGTGGGAAGTAAATCTGAGCAAAACACGGCAGGATTCCCTCCATTCTTTCAGGATTTATTTGGAACTCAAAGTAGCGGTCAGTTAACTAGCTTTGAACAGGAAAACTATAATCTTTCTTTAACCGCACAATGGGAAATTGATTTGTGGGGTAAAGTTTTTAATCAGTCTTTAGCATCTAAAATGGACTATCTTTCTGCAATATATTCACAAAATTATTATGAACTATCCTTAACCGCAGAAGCAATTAAACTTTTTTATGGAATGGTGGAACTTCAAAAGAGCTTAGAAAGATCTGAAGTAAAACTAAAAAATATGACTACCCTTTACGAACTTTCATATCAACGTTTTAATCAAGGTTCTATTTCTGAAAAACAGCTAAAACAAGTAGAAATTTTAGTTGCCCAGACTAATACAGAATATGAAAATATTAGATCTGGATACAATGGGCTTATTAGAAACACGAAAATTCTACAATCTATGTTCCCTGTTATTGAAAGCGAGCAAATAAAAAAGGATTTCCCGGAGTCCTTGCCTGCAATTCCATCTTATATTCCTTCAGAAATTATTCAAAGAAGACCAGATTTATTATCAGCGCGCTTTTCTCTTTTATCGTCATTGCAAAAGAAAAAAGTCGCTACTAAGCAATTACTTCCATCTTTTAATCTTATTGGAAGTAATGGTACAGCATCTAACGATTTAAATGATTTGCTTGATGAAGATTTTAAAGTGTGGAGTGGTTCAATTTCTCTTTTTGCGCCTATCTTCAATTCCGGAAGGCTGATAAATAATCGCAAGTTAGCAAAAAATAACACTGAGATTGCTATGTATAACTATATGTCAAAAGTTTTAGCAGCATATGCGGAAGTAGAAACAGCGCTTGAAATGGATAGAATTGCTCAAATAGCATTAAATGAATCAAAAAAAATTGTTCAAGCGACCGAGAAGATTTATAATATTACTTTAAATGAATATCAACAAGGTATCGTAGGATTTGAGGAAATTTTATCTCAAGAAAATAGATTATCAGATGTTAAAATATATCTGGCTCAGTCAGAAAAAATGCGCATTGAAAAAAGAATAAATTTAATTTTAGCACTTGGAGGGGGGTTTAGATTTGAAACTAAAAGATAGATTAAAGCCATTGTTCATTATTGTTGGAGCTTTAATAATAGGATATATATTAATAGCTTTAGGAAAAGTACAGCCAGAACCCGCATCTGATCCACCTCCTCCAGATGTAAAAGTAATGATTGCGCTTCCTCAAAACTGGGAAACAAAGATTCTATCTTCTGGCACTACCAGAGCTAGCATTAATACCGTGTTGACCTCAGAGGTTATGGGAGAAATAGTTTATAAATCGAATCAGTTTTCTGCTGGAAGTTCAGTCTTAAAAGGTCAAGTCCTTGCAAAAATTGATGATACCGATTTAAAACTTTCTTTAAAAAATGCTGAACTACAACTTGCTACAGCAGATATTCAATATAAACTTGCATTAGCAGAGGCAGAAATAGCACAAGAAGCTTGGGAAAAAATTACCCAAAACGATCCCCCCAGTGAACTTGCATTAAAAATACCTCAATTGAGACAGGCTAGGGCTGGATATGATGCGGCTAAAGCCCTTGTTGATTCTGCCAATAAAAAACTAAGTAAAACAGATATTACTGCTCCATACACAGGAAGAATACAGGGAGCCAATATTGATCTTGGTTCTTCTGTAGTTCCTGGACAGCCATTAGGAACAATGTATAAATCAAATTTGATTGAAGTTGAATTATCTGTCAAAGATTCTGATTTGCGATTTTTAAATATTCCAATGGATGGCAGAAAACTCGAAGACTATCAAAAATCAGAAATTATTATTTCAGCGCCATATAAGGGAATTAATCAACAATGGGTGGGCTTTTTAGAGCGCGTTGATGGAGTGATTGATCCCACTACTAGAATGATAAAATTGATAGGATATTTTGAAAACGATCTTCTTGAGGAAAAGAACCCGAGTATTCCTTTGGGTCTTTTTGTTGAAGCAGAAATTAGCGGATCAACTTTAGAAAATATTTATGTTATACCCGCTGAAGCAATAAACGCCCAAAATGAAGTTATCATTGTTGGAAATGACAATAGAATTGAAATAAGAAAAGTTTCTGTTTTAAAGAAGAACAATGAAAATGTTATAGTAGATAATGGAATTTTGCCTGGAGAAAGGGTCATGGTTTCAAAAATTTCAATTTCATCTTCCTCCATGATGGTCAACCCTAAATATTAAAAAATGAAAAGTATAGTTACTTGGTTTGTTAAAAATAGCGTTCCAGCTAATTTGTTTATGATTTTTTTAATCATAGGGGGTTTTTTTATTTCCTACCCTAATATTAAATCTGAATTTTTTCCAAGACCTGACCCTAATGTTGTTTTAATTACAGTACCTTATCCAGGAGCTTCTGCAGCAGAAGTTGAAGCGAGTATTTGTTCAAAAATTGAAGATAGACTTGAAGGAGTTGCTGGAATTAAAAAATTAAGCTCTAGTTCTCTTGAAGGTTTAGGGGTTGTCACTATTAGAGTTTTTGCCAATGAAGATTTAGACTCCACGCTAGATGATATTAAGGATATTATAGACTCCATTACAACTTTTCCAAAAAATTCCGAAACGCCATTAGTAAAAAAATTAGATACCAATGAAAAGGTTTTAGATGTTGTCATTTATGGGAACGCTGATGAGAATGTATTGCTTGAGACAACTAAAAATATTAATGAAGATATTAAAAACCTGAGCGAAATATCATTTACTGAGATATTTGGTCAAAGAAATAAAGAAATCTCTATTGAGGTTTCTGAAAAGAATCTTGAAAAATTTAATTTGAATTTCGACCAAATTGCTCAAGCAATCAATTTGGGATCTATAGATTTGCCCGGTGGAATTTTACCAAGCCAAAAAGGTGATTTACTAATAAGAACCGTAGGTCAATCTTATAGTGGGTCTGATTACGAAAATATAGTTATTAAAACAAATTTAAATGGGAATCAACTTCTTCTTAAAGATGTTGCTACCATAAAGGATTCTTTTGAGGAATCTGAAAAGTTTTTTAGATGGGACGGTTCTCCTGCGATGTTTATCAGTGCCAACTTGGTTGGTGAACAAGATGTTCTTATTGCTGCCAATCAATTAAGAGAATTTGTAAATAATCAAAAAAATCTTATGCCAGAAGGCATAAAGATTGAATATTGGTATGATCAGGCAAGATATCTAGAAGATCGAATTGGTATTCTTTACAAAAATTTTGCTATCGGAATGGTTCTAGTTCTAATATTGCTCACCCTTTTTTTAAGACCATCGGTTGCTTTTTGGGTTGCAATGGGAATTCCTATTTCATTCGGAGGTGCGTTAATTCTTTTGCCTTTTATGGGAGTAACAATCAATGTGCTTTCTACTTTTATGTTTATTGTTGTTCTTGGTATTGTAGTGGATGATGCCATTATTGTAGGAGAAAATGTTTTTAGAAGAAGGATAAAGCTCAAAGAAGATAACTATGATTCAACTATTAAAGGTACAACAGAAGTCTTGACGCCTGTTTTCTTTGGTGTCTTAACAACGATTGTTGTTTTTGCACCAATGCTTGACCTAGCAGGAGACACAGGGCCCATTTGGAGAACTTTCCCATTGACCGCTATACCAATTTTAATTTTTTCTTTAATCGAGTCAACTACTATACTACCCTCCCATTTATATCATGCGGGCGAGTGGTTTCAAAAAAGATTCATAAAGTTTGGGAAGGTTTTAAAAAGTAGTCGAAATTATTGCTCTGAAAAACTCTATGATTTTGTGGATGAATTCTGGTTACCTATGGTTAAAAAAGCTCTACAATTTAGATATGAAACAATCGCAATCTTTATATCTCTTTTAATTTTATCGTTTTCATTAGTTGGAGGAGGGTGGGTTAAATGGCAATTTTTCCCTGTCTTGGAAGCTGAAGAAGTTGCAATCACCGTGGAGCTTTCTGAGGGATCTCCAATAGAAAAGACTGAATCAATTGTTGCTATTATTGAAGAAAAAGCCCTTAATCTAAAAAAAGAGCTTTTTGAAAAAAATAACCAACCAATAATTACTCATGTGCTTACAACTGTTGGTGCTCAATACTTTAGCGAACAAGAGGCTGCTAATAGTCCTCAGGGAGGGACCGTTCAATCAAGCTCTACACCTCATTTGGGAGAAGTGGTTGTAATCCTTAGTCCGGCAGACGAAAGGTGGGGGCTAACTGGCGCTAATGAAGTAATTAATATTTTGAGAGAACGAGTTGGAACGATACCTGATGTAGAGCGATTAAATTTTTCAGCTAACATTTTTAATGCTGGAAAGCCCATTGATTATGAATTCTCAGGAAAAAGTTTTGAAGATTTAGATATGGTAGTTTCAGAAACCAAAAAGCTTTTATCTTCTTACAGTGGTGCTATCGATATAAACGATTCAGATAAAAGAGGAAAAAATGAACTACAGATTAATCTCCTCCCAAACGCTGAATCTTATGGAATAACTAATATTGAAATTGCACGACAAATTCGACAGTCATTTTACGGTGAAGAAGTTCAAAGAATTCAAAGGGGTGATGATGATATTAAGGTTATGTTAAAACTGCCAAGAGAAGAAAGAGAATCTTTGTCTACTTTAAATAATTTAAGAATAAGAACAAGCCAAGGATTTAAAGTCCCTCTCTACTCAGTTGCGAACATTGTTGAAACCGAAGGAAAATCAGCTATCACAAGAATTGATGGGAAAAGGGTCATTCAAGTAACTGCAGATGTTGATATTACCAAGAACACCTCTACAATGATATTAGGTAGCATGCTAAATGCAGAAAATAAGCCGAAAGGTGAATTAAAAAGAATTTTAGAGCAAAAAAACGGAAGAGTTGATTTTGCATTAGCTGGAGAGGCAGCCGAACAGGCGGAACAACTAAATGATATTTTTATAAAATTTGGATTGGCTATTTTTACAATCTTTGTGCTTTTGGCTATACCTTTGAAATCTTACTTTAAACCTTTAATTGTATTATCAGCAATTCCTTTTGGAATAGTGGGTGCCATTTTAGGACACCTATTACTGTTTCAACCGATGTCTGTTCTTTCGCTCCTAGGTGTAGTAGCCCTTTCGGGAGTTGTGGTAAATGATAGCCTCCTTTTAGTGGTATTTATAAGTCGTGCAAAAGAAAAAGGAGCAAGAACAAGGGACGCAGTTCTAGATGCAGTTAGAACTAGATTTCGTCCCGTTATTTTGACCTCACTTACTACCTTCCTAGGAATCGCCCCTTTGTTATTCAATAGATCCACACAAGTGCTTTTCTTAAAGCCGATGGCTATTTCTTTAGGGATTGGAATACTTTTTGCTACTTTTGTTATTTTGCTATTAGTTCCAGTATCTTACGCGATTGTGGATGATTTTATTAAAATATTTTCAGGAAAAACAAGGCTGAAAAAAAGCTAGGCTTCAAATTGAGCGGACATATGTTCAATATCTTGAAGATAGCCACCCTTTGTTTGGTCTAATTTTATAATAGCTTTTTTCAAAAGTCTTCTAATAAGAATTAGGCGATCATTTTCTGATTGAGATTTCAGTAAGATTCGTTTAGCGTTTAGATTGATATCAAGCATTGAGCAAATTTCGTAAGAACTTTTTGGAGCTTCAAATTGGGATATCTGAGTAGTTTCCCCAAGCTTTAGTAGAACTTCATAAAAAAGCGCGTTTGTTTTTTGCAAACTGTTAGAATCATGGAAAATATCGCTGTCTTCCCATATGGTGACATAAGCTTCTTTGAAAGACTTTGAATGATTATAGCTTTTAACAATAAAGCGCTCTTCTCCGGCAACAATAATATCATATTCACCCGTAGATTGATCTTCACTAAAAACTTTTTCAATAGAAACCGTGCAGCCAAAAATGAGAGAATCATTATTTTTTGTATTTACAATTCCAAATTTTTTATCGTTTTTTAAGCAATATTCAATCATTTTTTTGTATTTCTCTTCAAAAATATGTAGGGGAATTTTTTCGCCTGGTAAAACTACAAGCGGTAATGGGAAAATTGGAATTTTATCATTCATATCTTATATCAAAATACATAAGGATTTATTAAATTTCAAAATCAAATTCATGAAAAAAAAAGATATTATAGATCATTTAGCAATTTGTACTGATAACATCAGCCAATCTGTTGACTGGTATTTGAGAGAATTTAATTGCGCCGTTCTATATCAAGATAATTCTTGGGCGATGTTAGAATTTGAAAATGTAAAGTTAGCGCTTGTTTTGCCGGAACAACATCCATTTCATTTTGCAATTCTCAAGTCAAATGTTGAAGACTATGGTGCTCCTGTTAAACATCGTGATGGATCAGTTTCGGTTTATGTTAAAGATAGATCTGGTAACAATATTGAAATTCTTAGGTATTAAATCATGAAAAATATTTTAACATTTAATTTATTTCTTGCATTAATTATTATAATCATTTCCTATATATCAACACCAGAAAATCAAATTCTTCTCAATCATCACTATCTTATTGGGTATTTTTTTGTTTTAATTTTTATGACTGCCTTATGGATTTTAAGCCTGCTTGCAAAAGACGCCAGTATAGTTGATATATTTTGGGGTCCAGCTTTTATAGTATTGGCAGCATCTTTATTCAATTTAATGGGAGTAGAAAATAATGAAAGAAGTCAATGGCTATTAGCATTCATAACTATATGGGGGTTGCGTCTTGCTTTTCATATTGGAATAAGAAATGTTGGGCATGGAGAAGATTTTAGATATGTGCAATGGAGAAAAGAGGGAGGAAAAAACTATTGGATTATTAGTTTATTTCGAGTTTTTATCTTGCAAGGCTCTCTAGCAACGCTTGTAGGTGTTTCAATTTACTTTGGTTTTTTAAATACCGCTCATTTTGGTGACTTAGAAAAAATCGTATTGTGTAGTTTTTTTATTTTTGGACTTTTATGGGAATCTATTAGCGATATTCAATTAATACAATTTCGAAAAAATCCAGAAAATAAAGGGAAGATTATACAGTCTGGTTTGTGGAAATTTTCTAGACACCCAAACTATTTTGGAGATTTAATGGTTTGGATCAGTATTGTTCTTTTTAGTGTTTCTAGTAAAAATTTTCTCTTTATAGCAATGAGCACAATAAGTCCGTTGCTAATGGGTTTAATCTTTTATAAAATTACTGGCCCGATTATGGACAATGCATTAGCGTTAAGTAAGCATGGATATAAAGAGTATATGCAAAATTCAAATTCACTAATTCCAAAACTTTTTAGGAGAAAAATAAAATGAAAAAGGGAATATTTTTAGTACTAATACTATTTTTTGTGGCATGTGGTGGTGGAGCAAGCGCTGAGCCGCAAATCATCAACATTGGATCTTTGGGTTCTGAAATGAAATACGATCTAAATGAGTTTACAGTAAAAGCTGGTGCACCAGTAAAAATAATTTTAAAGAATAACACCCCCTTAGAATACCAGGGTGATATGAAACACAACATTGTTATATTTAACGACGAATCTGCAGCAATGCAAATTATCAAACTCGCTGAAGGTAACGGAGGAAATCCTTATCCCGATGGAAGAATTTTAGCTTTTTCTTCTTTAATTGATAAGCAAGAAGAGACAGTCTTAGAATTTATCGCTCCCAAGAAACCTGGAAAATATCTATATGTTTGCACTTTTATTGCTCATGCAATGTCTATGAGGGGATATATGATAGTTGAATAATTGAGACTGATTCTCAATTAATCTTTTTTTTAATATTTTCTTTAACTATATTTCCGGTTCAATGGCTGAACTATTAATAACTTTAAGGGAAACTTTAGAAGCTGCTTTAATAATTGGTATTCTTTTCACCTTTATATCTAAAACTGGTAAGGACTATTTAAAAAGCAGTGTTTTGGGTGGACTAACCTCTGCAATTATAGCAAGTATTGTTTTTGCAATTTTTTTTCAAATGGTCTTGGGTGGTTTTAGTGGAAAAGCTGAAGCTATCTTTGAGGGCATCGTTATGATAATTGCTGCTGCACTGTTAAGTTCAATGATTATCTGGATGGCTCGAAATAAAAATGTCTCTGAAAGTCTAGAAAATCAAGCTTCGGCAGTTCTAGAAAATAAAAAAAATGCAGCAAAGGGCATGTTCCTACTAGCCTTTGTTTCTGTTTTTAGAGAAGGAATAGAAACAGTTTTATTTCTGTATGGAATACTAATTAAAGATAATAGTTTGTCTATTGTTTCATCTCTTGCTGGAATATTGATTGCAATCGTTATAGGGTATTTAATCTTCATTCAAGGTAAAAGGGTGCCCCTTAAAACATTTTTTAATGTAACATCTATTTTGCTTATTTTTGTTGCGGCAGGTCTAGTATCTTATGGCATTCATGAATTCGAAGAGGCTAGCATAATCCCATATTATGGAGCAATTTGGGACATAAATCATCTACTGAATGAAAAAAGCACTTTAGGAGCTTTTGCTAAGGGTCTTTTTGGATATAATGGTAATCCTAGTGCAATAGAGGCGGTTGCATACTTACTAACTTTTGCTAGTGTGTCATATTTTTGGTCTCAAGCATCTGCCACTCCATTAAAAATACAAAAAAATGTTCAAATTAATAATGAGGCTTGCCCTTCTTGTTTTGAAGATATATCAAAAAAAGGCCAAGTTAAGTGTTCAAACTGTAATCACGAACTAGATCTCTCTTAAAATCTCTTTCAGTTCAGAAAGAATCATAGCTGTAGCTCCCCAAACTAAACAATCTTTAAATTGAAATGCAGGTGCATTAAAATTTTTTGAATTAAGTGTAATTTTCTTTTGTGAAACAATTTCTTCATTTAAAACTTCATCTAATTCAATTTCAAAAATATCTGATACTTCTTTTGGGTTTAGTTTTACTCTTGGTTTAACGCTTGCAAACCAAACTGAAGGAAAAATCTTAAAGCCCGACACAGGAATATAAAGTGGAGAAAGAGACCCGATATACTCAATTTGATGGCGCTGAACTCCTATTTCTTCTTCTGCTTCTCGGGCTGCTGCCATCAGGATAGACTCTTTATTATCAATTGACCCACCGGGAAAAGAAATTTGCCCTTTGTGATGTTCAAGATCATTGGATCTTTTGGTTAAATAAAATTTTAATTTTTCATCGCAATTAAAAAGGATAATTGCAACTCCCGCCTTTTTATAATCTTTAGGATTGAGAAAAAAATTTTCTGTGAATGTGTTAATTGGAATAGCGGCCATTTTTTTTTGGGCTTCCCATCCTGGAAGATTTTCTAAATCAAGTCTTTCCTTTAAATAGTTTATTTTTTTTTCTAGTTTCACAACCATGAAATATAATCATATAATATGGGATTGGAATGGTACATTGTTAAACGATCTAAGGTTGTGTGTAACTATTTTAAATCTTTCTTTAGAAAAAAGAAGCATCCCACCTATTAGCATTGAGGACTATAAAAAAAATTTTTTATTTCCAATCAAATCTTTTTATGAGAATATCGGATTTGATTTTCAAAAAGAATCTTTTGAAGAGTCAAATGAAGAGTTTCATAAAAACTTTGAAAACAATTTTAAAACTCTCGCTCTTCAGCCATATGCGAAAGAAACAATTGCTTCTATCAAATCATTAGGAAAAACTCAAAGCATTTTGTCTGCTACTATGCAAGAAAAGCTTGTTGAACAAGTCTCATTTTTTTCTCTGGAATCCTTTATTGACAATATTGTTGGCCTACAAAATACTCCTTCTGGATTTGGGAAAGAACATGAAGGAAGAGAACTACTATCATATGTTGAAGTCCCCAAAGAAGAAACTATCATCGTTGGAGATAGCATGCTCGATTTTAATGTTTCCAATTCCCTTGGTATTGACTGCGCTTTAGTTTTGAATGGTCATAATGATTATGATAGATTAAAAAATACTGGTTCCCCAGTTTTCAAGGATATTGGGGATTTTTTCGGATGGCTCAAACAATCTTAGGTTGTTAGACCTCCATCAATAGAAAATAATGATCCCGTAATAAAATTGGATTTTTCGCTTGCCAAATATAGCGCAATTCCAACAATATCTTTTGGTTCACCTATCCTGCCCATAGGAATCATCTTTAATAAATCATTGGAAATTTTTTCATTGTCCCAAAGCGCCTTGCTAAAATTTGTCTTAATTAATCCCGGAAGTATAGCATTAACGTGAATATTGTCAGGAGCTAATTCTTTAGCTAATACCTTGGTGAGCATCATTACTGCAGACTTAGAGACACTATATATTCCCAAGCCATCCATTGGAGTTTTTCCAGCAACCGACCCAATGTTAATAATCTTTCCATGTTTGTTTTGTTTCATGGATGGGAAACATTGTTGCGCAAATTCAAAATAACTCTGTACGTTCACTTTGAAAACTCTCTCCCAATCTTTTTCTGTCGATTTCATTATAGGACCAAAATAAGGACTAGTAGCTGCATTGTTGACTAGAATATCAATTGTGCTAAATCTTTCTAGAGTATAATCAACTACTTTTTTTATTGAATTGCTCTCAGCTGTATTACATGTGATAGCATTTAAGGAAACACCCTCTTTTTTCGCACTGACTAATGCTAAATCTAAATTTTCTTTTTGTCTGCTGCATATAACAACGTTGGCGCCGTTCTGAGCATAGGTCTTTGCAATTTCCAAACCAATGCCCTTAGATCCCCCAGAAATAATTGCTGTTTTATTTTTTAGGAACATTATTTCTTTTCTTTTCTATTCTTTGACATTTCTTCCCAAAGCGAGTAAGGAATTTTTGAAAGATCGCTAAATTCTCCAGCTCCCGCAAGCCATTCCCCTCCATCAATAGTCACTACTTCTCCATTAATATATCCAGACCCATCAGACATTAGATATGAAGCTAAGTTTTCAAGTTCGTGCCTTTCTCCAAAACGCTTCATGGGAATTTTTTCTTTCATTGAATTTTCAAATTCTTCAAAGCCTGGAGGCATAAGCCTTGACCATGCGCCCTTAGTAGGAAAAGGACCGGGAGCAATGGCATTAAATCGAATATTAAATTTTCCCCACTCTACCGCCAAAGATCTAGTCATTGCCAAAACACCCGCTTTAGCACAAGCAGAGGGGACAACAAACGGAGAGCCTGTCCACGCATATGTTGTAACAATATTTAAAATGGTTCCACCATTATTATCAATCATTTCTTTTCCAATAATGGAGGTACAATTCCATGTTCCCATTAACACAATATCTACGATAGATTTAAAACCGTTTTGGGAAAGCATCTCAGTAGGAGAAATAAAATTTCCTGCCGCATTATTCAAAAGACCGTTTACACTTCCAAATTCTTTCTTTGCAGTATTTAAAAGATTTTGAATATCTTCAGGATTACGTACGTCTCCATCTGCGGATAAAATGTTTATACCTAAATTCTTAAATTCGCTTTCAGTTGCTTTTAAAATATCTTTTCTTCTGCCAAAAATCACAACGTTAGCTCCTAGCTCTCCAAAACGCCTGGCCATACTTTTACCCAAACCAGATCCTCCTCCAGTGACAATGATATTTTTATTTTTTAGGAGATTGCTTTCGAACATAGGTTTATTTTAAAAGGTTTATATTGTTTTCAATAGTTTCTTTTTTTTCTTTCATTGGATTGATAATATTTTCTTCTATAGTATCGCTAAGCTTTTCTTCTTGAAGTTTTAAATCAGAATAAAGACTTTCAAATGTAGGAACAGGCTGGCCAGTAAAAACCAAATATAAACAATATATCAAATAAAGCGTTAAACCAAGTGAAACAAGCTTAAATAATTTTTTCACTACTGAAAATGCAAGCAGTGTAATTACTACTATTGAAACAGCCAAATAAGATGGATTGCTTAATATGCTATCAAAAAATGAATCAATCATAATAAAGAAATTAATACATTTTAAATATACTATACAAAAATGAATCCATTGTTCTTAATTTTGTAAATTATTTTATGATTAAAAAAATCCTTTCATTTTTAGTGCTACTCAGTGCTCTTTT
>JAFMFP010000054.1 GCA_017856055.1 Fidelibacterota bacterium
TACTTTTATATCGTATGCCTGCCTTTGATGCAATTTGTCATGCCTTAACAACAATGCCCACTGGAGGGTTTTCAACATTTAATACTAGTTTAAATGAGCAGGACCTCTATGTGAAATCTGTAATATTACTCTTTATGATTCTAGCGGGGACAAATTTTGCCCTTCACTTTAGAGTTCAGAAAAATGGATTTAGAACATATTCTAATGATCGTGAATTTTTATATTATATGGGATTAATCATCATTGCATCAACTTCTTTGATTTTACTAATGCCTTTTTTAGGAGATAATGGAGTGATAATTGATCCAATCTTTCAGGTAGTTTCAATCATAACTACAACTGGTTATACAGCTATTGATTATAGTCAATGGTCTTTATTTATAGGACAGTTTATCTTATTAATTTTAATGTTTTTTGGAGCAATGGGTGGTTCTACAAGTGGTGGCATGAAACTCATTCGGATTGTTGCAATTATCAAATACGCACGCATGGAACTTAAACGTGCATTGCATGATAAAGCAATTATACCAATTCGAATAGGGCATAATCTTATTCCCGATGAAGTTATTCGAAAAACATTGGCATTTTTCTTATTTTATATTTCATTTTTCTTTTTTGCTACAGTAGCCTTTGTAATTTTTGGAAATGATCTAGAAACAGCAGTGGGAATAGCTGTATCTTCCATAGGAAACGTCGGTCCAGGCTTTGGAGAAATTGGAGCCATGGGTAATTATGATTCCTTGTCAGTTTTTGGTAAATATATTATGATGTTTGGAATGCTTTTAGGAAGGTTAGAGATTTTTGCAATTTTAATCCTTTTCACTAAGACATTCTGGAGATCATAATTAATCTCCAAAGCAAACTTTCAGCTTTACCAAATCAACCTGGTATTTATCAATTCTATGATGACAATGGAAAAATAATATATATTGGAAAAGCCAAGAACCTCCGCAATCGAGTTAAATCCTATTTTTTAAATAAAGCTTATCGAACTCCTAAAGAGCAATCTTTAGTTAAGAGAATTTCTAATTTAGAGTGGATTATTTGTCAGGATGAAGCTGATGCGTTTATTACAGAAGCTACCTTAATTAAAAAACATAAACCTAAATATAACATCCAACTTAAAGATGATAAGTCATTTCCTTATATCAAGATAACTAAGGAATACTTTCCGAAAATTTCTTTAACCAGAAGGATTTTAAAGGACCAAGCTAAGTATTTTGGTCCCTATACTGATGTCAAATCTATGCGTCGTCTTATGGACGTTATGTATAAAGCTTTCCCTTTGAGAAATTGTTATATCCAACTTTCAGAAATCGATCCAAAAACCGGCAAAAATCGTATTCAAAAAAATGGGCTTGGGATTCAGACTATCACGGAAGATCAATATCATGAAATGATTCAGGACATGATTCTCTTTTTAAAGGGTGATACTAAAATCATTGAGAAGAAACTAAAGAATCAAATGCAATTTTTCTCAGAGAAAAAAATGTATGAAGATGCTGCAAGATTAAGAGATCAATTAAAGTCCATTAACAATTTTATTACTGGACAGCGAAAATTAGAAGCCGATTTATCCAATCGAGATGTAATCGGATTTGAACGAGACAACAAGCACATTGTAGTCGTGATCTTACGTATTCGTGAAGGTCGAATCATGAGTCGTGAAAAATTTTCCATCGATTCTGAAGATTCTATAGCAGAAATCTTAAGAACGGTCATCATTAATTTTTATATGAATGCCGCCTATATCCCAGGAAAGATTTATCTGCCAGAATTACCTGAAGATCAGATTGATTTGACTCAATGGTTAATGGAAAAATCTTCATCTAAAATCGAATTATTAATCCCTCAACGAGGTAATAAATTTCAGGAACTACTCCTGGCAAATCGCAATGCTAAATTATTACTAAATGAGTGGCTTCTAAATTTACAAAAGCGTCGAGATCATTTACCGAAACTTTTAAGCGAATTACAAGAGTTGTTGTCTTTAGAAAAACCTCCAAGAATCATCGAGGGGTTTGACATCTCACATCTGGGAGGAACCAATACTGTTGCTTCAATGGTTGTTTTTAAGGATGGAAAACCGTTAAAAAGAGGGTATCGAAAGTTTAATATTCATGTCAAGAAAATTGACGATTTTGAATCTATGAAAGAAGTAGTTTTTAGACGATATAAACGTCAAATTGATGAAGGTAATACTCTTCCAGATTTGATTTTAATTGATGGTGGTAAAGGACAACTATCCTCCGCAGTAGAATCCTTAACTCAGTTAAATCTTTCTATACCCATCATTGCACTTGCTAAACGATTGGAAGAAGTATTTTTACCTAATCAATCAGAACCCATAATCATTGCCAAAAATTCACCTGCCCTGAACTTATTAAAACAATTAAGAGATGAAGCTCATCGGTTTGCGATTACTTTTCAAAAACAAAAACGCACCAAAGATATTGCAAAATCAATTTTTGAAGATATTCCAGGAGTTGGAGTCAAAACAGTAGAGAAAATTTATAAAAGGTTTCCTAATATCAATCAAATGAAAGATTTATCTGACCAAGCTTTAGCTTTCAAGCTGGGAGTAAGCAAAGAAATTGCCAAAATAATTAAAAAATATTTGTAAGTTGATTTTATGTTTTCAAAAATAAATAGTTTATTTTTTCTTATCTTGTTAGTTGCATGCAGTAGTGATTCTAAATCTCCTACTGAGGTTATTGAAGAACCAATTCAGACAGAAATTGAAGGATATCGACTAGTATTTCATGAAGCTTTTAATGAAATAAGATTAGATACTAATAAATGGAATACTCATCCATGGTGGGGGAGAGAACATTCTGGAAATGGTAGTGTGATGTATTATGCAGATGAAGCTATTCGAGTTCAAGGAGGTTATTTACATATTGATGTTGATCGACTTGAAGATCAGTCTACTTTACCTCCTCCTTACAACGATACAAGTACTTGGCCAGGTGTTTTAGATTATATTTCTGGCTCAATTAACACACATATGAAATTTTCTTTCACTCATGGAATAGTAAAATTCAGAGCAAAAACTGCTAAAGAAAAAGGAATCTGGCCTGCCGTTTGGTTAATTGTCCCTCAACAATATACTAATGTTAACGATACCTGGGGTCCTGAAATAGATATTCTAGAAATGAGCCA
>JAFMFP010000055.1 GCA_017856055.1 Fidelibacterota bacterium
CTTTCCATCTGGCAACCAAGATGGAGCCCAGTTAGTCGCTTGATTGTTAGTAATTTGCCTTTTATTGGAACCATCGCGATCGGCGATGTAGATATTTAGAGGAACAGATTCAATATATCTTTTATCTAAATTTTCAGCCCATTGAATCCTTTCTTCCTCCGTTGAAGGATACCAAGCTCGCCAGACAATCTGACTTCCATCTGGTGAGTAAAATGCTCCTCCATCGTATCCATATTCTGAAGTAATTTGCATTAAATCACTCCCGTCATAATTCATTTCATACAAATTAATATCTCCATCTCTTAAAGAGGTGAAAATAATCTTTTCTTCTGAAGGATGAATAGTGGCTTCAGCATTATAGCCATTAGGAGTATCTGTTAAAGCGATTGTTTCATTTGCGCTGGTTCTGAAGATTTCAAATGGTCTTAAAGGCCAGATATACTTTCTTGGATTAGGATCCTTGTAAATCTCAGGACATTTTTCTCCTAAATGAAGCGTAGAAGCATAAAAAAGATAGGTATCATCTAAAGAATAATATGCACAGGTATAGGCACCATCTTGTTCTGGAAATGCAGCTAACTGAGTGCCATCTAGATTAACAGAAAATAATTTATCGCATTCATTATCACCACGCTTACTTTGAAAAATCACTTTGGAGGCATCGGCGTTAAAATAAGCCTCACCATTGTCTCCATCATAAGTAAGTTGTTTGATGTCATCGATAACAAAAGAAGCTTCGTTTTCTGAACATGCACTGAAAAATAATACGCTTATAAGCAGAAAAAAACGCATTAAAAAGTAACATTAATTGTTAAGCTCTCTTCACCTCGAGTAATCCCAACAGGCAAAACACATCCTTCAACAGGTCCGTTGCAAAATTGTTCATTATCTAAGTTGGCCATGATTCGCATGTAATCATATATAGATTCGATAGAAACATTATTGATAGCTGTCACAATATCGTTATCAATTATTCCTGCTTTTTGCGCAGCTTTATTCTCAATGACAGCATCCACTTTAAGACCTTTAATATCTCCAGCATAATCAGGCATAATACCTAAAGTACCTTTCAGCTTCGTTGGGGTTGTCATTTGTTGATCTTCCATTGGAGCTTTCGTAAAGACTAACCGATCTTCTTTATTGGTAAAATACTCTACAATTTCATTGACTAATTCTGCAATCTCCATCATTCCTGAATAATTGACACGATCTGCCTCATCGGTAGCGCTATGATAGTCAGTATGTAAACCTGTAAAGAAAAATAGAACTGGGATATCTTTCTTGTAAAAACTATAATGATCTGAACGACTAAAAATTCCTTTTCCTAATTCCGTAATATTTAAAGAAATATCATCAAAAAATGGATCCAGCATTTGATCTAAATTTTCAGCGGTTGCAGTTCCACCTAACTGTAAATTTTTCTCACTATCTAATCTTCCAACCATATCTAAATTGATCATAATTTGCACTTTTGATAAATCGATGGTGGGATTTTCCGTAAAATATTTTGAACCCAATAACCCTAACTCTTCTCCCCCAAAAGCCATAAAGACTAAGGTTCTTTTATTATCCATTGTACTAGCGTGTTTTTCAAACAATTCTAATACCATTGAAGTGCCCGAAGCATTATCGTCGGCTCCATTATGAATTTTACCACGAACATTTTTGACACTGTCGTAATGTCCACCAATGACCACAATCTCATCCTTTAAAAGAGGATCTTGACCTGGAAGTGTGACGATAACGTTATACGTTTTAACTTTTCGTTTTTTAGTACGTCGATCTTTGAACACAAAATGTTCTTGCACCTCAACATATCTTTCGCGTGGCATGCCTGCTGTTTCAAAATGATTCTTAATATATTCAACAGCTTTATAGTCTCCATAGGTTCCAGAACTTCTCCCTTTTAACCAATCAGAGGCTAAATAGCCAATATGCGAACGAAAATCCTCTTCAGTTATATCGGAAACCGTAGGATTAATCTTTGCTTGTGCAGATAAAAAAGTAAATAAAATTAAAAATGAACAGTAAAAATGCTTCATATGTGCTCCTTAATTGAAAAAATATACTACTAAAAAGTAACTGAATATAAACAATATGGTTAATAAGATGATAAACAAATTGAAATATTTATCCAGCAATGCTTTGATCGGTTTGCCGAAAATTTTAATCAAAAATGCCAGTGCGAAATAACGTAACCCTCTTCCTAATGTCGAGGCAATGACAAAAATTGGAAGATTGACAAAAAAAGCTCCTGCGCTAATAGAAAATACTTTATACGGAATTGGAGTAAATGCAGCTAAAAAAATGACTAAAAAATTATAATTCTCATACTGTTGCTGAACATTTCTAAAAACTTCAATAGAAAATCCAGGAACATTATTGAAAAAGAAATTTGCAAGAGAGGAAAATTCATTGGGAGATGACCACCATAGAAAATATCCAATTATATAACCAAATACTCCTCCTAAAACTGAAGCCACAGTACAAACAAGGGCAAAGTAAAGTGCCTTTCGAATTTTTCCCAGTGCTAAGGCAATCAACAACGGATCAGCAGGAATTGGAAAAAAAGAAGATTCTGCAAATGAAATAAAAGCCATAAAACGAGTTCCGTAGGGACTTTCAGCCCAAGAAAGAACCCAATGATATAGGGATTTCATCGATTATAGTTTGAGCATTTTTTTAGCTTTAACAAATCGTGGGCTGTAGTCATTGACTGGAGAATCAATCTGATAAAAATAGATTCCAGAGCTTACCTCTTGACCCGATTCATTTTTGCCATCCCAAACGACTGACTTATATCCTTTAGACATATCGGAGTTGACCAATTGACGAATTAATTGACCTTTGACATAAAAAATTCTTATAGATACATATCCGTCATCTGGTAAATCAAATTTGATTGTCGTTGACTGATCAAAAGGATTCGGATAATTCTGACTAATATTAGCTACTTTTGGAATGATTCCAGATGGATCTAAATAAAAATTGATAGCGTTAGATATAGTAACATTAATGCCATCAGAAGCAAACACTTTTAA
>JAFMFP010000003.1 GCA_017856055.1 Fidelibacterota bacterium
TCTTTGAAATAGGACAAGAAGAAGGAATTTTCAAACATTATAATGAAGATGGACTTCTTATTGAAGAAGAAGTATATAAAAATGGAAGACGTGACGGACCCTATATATCATTCTATGATAATGGACAACTGAAAGAACAAGGAACTTATAAGAATGGAAAACTAGATGGTTCCTTTGAATCATACCATAGTAATGGACAATTCTTATGGAAAGGAACCTATAAGAATGGTTTTAAAGATGGAAAATACATAGAATCTTACTATTCCACTGGAAATGTCATTGAGGAAGGAATTTATCGGGATGGAACACTTGTATTTTACAAAACCACTAAAAATGGTGTAGAAACTGAATATATTTTTGATGATTAAGAAAAATGAATTATCAACCTAGAAAAATAACAAAAATAATCACTGTAGAATAAGTACCTAAGGGGGTGTTTTTTGATTGAATTCAAAATAACTTTAGAAAATAATTACGTTCGTTTAGTACAAACTTCAGAAGACCATTTTCAAGAATTATACCAAATTGGTAGTAACCCAGTAATATGGGAACAACACCCAAATCAAGATAGATGGAAAAAAAATAATTTTAGAAAATATTTTGATGGTGGAATAAATAATAGTGAAGGTTGTTTTACTATTATTGATAAAAAAATAAATAAAATTATTGGAAATACAAGATTCTATTCATTTGATGAAAACAATCAATCAGTAAAAATAGGTTATACATTTATTTCTAATGAATATTGGGGTACTGAAATGAATTACCAAATTAAGAAATTAATGATGGATTATATTTTTCAATTTTTAGATAAAGTATATTTCGAAATTGGGAAAAATAATTTTCGTTCACAAAAATCTGTTGAAAAACTTGGTGGTAAAAAAGTTAAACCTCAAAAAAAAGAAAATTACTTATATCTAATTGATAAGAGTAAATGGAAAGGTTAAAAAAATCAATAGATAGAATGTAACCATTTGTAAATTGAAGGGTGGTTGAAGAAATGTCTGAAATTAGATTAATTCCATTTGATAATAATTATCGCAATGACTTTTTTCTTCTAAATAAAGAATGGATAGAAGAATATTGGGAACTAGAAAATTCAGATAAAAAAGATTTATTATATCCTGAAAACATTTCTCAGGGGGGAGGAGAAATATTTTTAGTATTAGAAAAAAATACGGTAATTGGTACTTGTGCAATGATTAAAATTTCATCTAAATCTTATGAACTTGCAAAAATGACTATTTCCCAAAAATATAGAGGTAGGGGATATTCTAAATTACTTATGAAGGCAAGTATCAATTTTGCAAAAAATCAAAAAGCGAAAAAAATTATTTTAATATCAAATCGAAAATTGGTTGTAGCTAGACAACTTTATGACAAATTCGGATTTAAAGAAGTTGTTCTTGATTCAGACAAGTATTCAAGAGGTGATATTAAAATGGAACTTAATCTTCAGGAACAAATTCTTTGAAAAGTAATTTAAATAGCAATATGTTAAGCATCTTTTTTGGGATATTTTTTTTATTTATTGGCTTTGTTAATAATTTTTGGGGAAATGATCCTTATTTTGGATTTTGTATTATGTTTACATCCTTTATTTATTTCGACAAAGTATTAGTTAAACTCAATCAAGCTATTAGTACTAAAACTGTGAATATGATTAAAATAGTTGTAGGATTTTTGATTCTATGGCTTGCACTTGGTGTAGGTGAATTTTTTGATAAGCTAGCATTAATGATTATTAATTTTCCACTAACTTTTATAACCGGATTTTAATATCGTGGAAAAAATCTTATTAGCTTTATGTATTTTTGTATCTTTTGGAATTCTATCTTTATTCTTTAGTCAAAATTCAATCAAAGCAAATTTTAAATATATTTTAAACTGGATATTTGGCTTTCTTGTATTAGTTATTTTTGATTTATTTATGGAAGCTATTGTATTTGAGGCTTTGTCTTGGAATGGAACAAACAAAAATGATTGGTTTTTCATGTTATGGTGGCTTCTAGTTTCTTTTTGGTTTATACATGGCATTTCAGCACTATATTTTGGTAAAAAATAATAAAAATTATTCTTAGCTTTCTCTGTGAAGAAACTTATAACAACTTTTCTTATAATTACTTTAGCATTTGCACAATCTGTTGCTGTAAATGATGCATTAAATTACGATGAAATAGTCAAAGACATTAATAAAGGCAGATTTTCTAGTGCTCTAAAAAAAGTTGAAAAGTATGAAGTGTTAGATGAAAACTTGGTTCTCTTAAAAATAAAATCATTAAGAGGTTTAATGCGTTATGAAGATGCTCTTAAAATACATTCTAGTTTTTCAAGAACTTTCTTAAATAATGATTTTTTGAGTCTATATTACTTAGAGATAGGAGATATTTTTGCTGATTTACAGCTGTATAATTTTGCATTTGAAAACTACTTAAAATCTAATGTACTCAACAATGACAGAAAAAATGATAATATTATATATAAAAGATTATCTTCAACTTTACAGCTCGGTCTAGATTACCAGTTTCTGCATTCACTTGAACTGATGGAATTAAATCAAGACAATTTAAGCTTGATTTATCTTGCTCAATGTTTTTCTAAAGATAATTCTGATAATTATTTATCAATTTTTCCTAAAATAAATTCATCAACTTTTAACAGAGAGCTAAGATCAGCTTATAAATTCATTCAAAAAAAGATTTCAAATAATTCTGACTCAAACAGGATTGGAGTTGTTTTGCCTTTAACTGGAGAAAATTCTAATGAAGCTAATGCGTTTTTAAAAGGTCTTACTTTGTCAAATAATAGTTCAAACTCAAGGTATCAAAAAGAATTTATTGTGATAGATAATTATGGATCAGAAATCAAAACAATTGAAGCATTTAGAGTTTTAAGGGATATATATAAAGTATCTGCAGTTATTGGCCCCTTTAATGAAAAAAATCTTCTCAGTGCAGCAGCTTTATACTCAAGAAGTGATACAATAATTTTATCTCCTTTTTATGCAAGCGAAGAGGTTCATAAAATCAACAAAAATGTTTTACTTCTTAATTCATCATTAAAAGTAAAAAATCAGGTTTTATTAAACTATTTAGTAAACAGCTTCAATGAAAAGGATTCATTTTCCATAGCAATTATTGCACCTGATTCAGATTTTGGAAGAAAAGAAGTAGACTCTATTTTAATTGAAATGGACCAACTTAATATTGAGCCAATTTCTGTTCAATTTTATAATATAAATGGAGATATAGATTTAAGAAGTAATTTTGATGTTCTAAGGGAGATTGCATGGGAAAAGAAAAATGAAGAAGAATATCAAGATTTCCTCGGTGCAGAAATTGATATGTTAGATTCGATGTTTGAAATTGAAACAGATGATTTATATAGTAGATTTAATATTAGTGAGGAAGCTGACATAGATTCTTCAAAATTTATTTTAGATACTATTGATGCAGTTTATCTCCCTGTATCCAATAGCGAAATGAAATTTGTTGCAACTCAAATAGCTCTTTCCAATTTGGATACACAGTTAATTGGAAATGACTTATGGTTTGATATGGAATTTTTACGTCAAGAAAATATTTCTCCCCATATTCAAAAAATGATTTATAGTAGTGCATATAGCCCTAACTATAAAATTAGAAATGATTATGGTAACAATAATTCTTTAAATTATTTTTTCTACTATGGATACGACATTTCTGAATTCCTGAAGTCAACTTTAACAATCTCAGACCTCTCTTCTAATTCATTTGAGAATGGAATGACTAGAGGGTTTTCTTTTAATTTGGGTTCAGTAAATAAGAGCGTAAATATTTATCAATTTGAGTCAAATAGGTTAATAAAATTTTCTAATAATCAAAATTTGAATGATAATTAACTTTTCCTCAAAATTTCAAATTCCAAACTATACAATTCTTTTCTCAAGCGAATCCTTTGATAATTTGAACAGTTCAAGAAAAATATTTTCTATGAACCAAGTTCATTCAAATAAAATTTCTCTTCTTGATAAATTCAATCAAAACGATAAGTTGGATGGATTATTAGCCATTAATTCATCTTCAATTTTGTCCGTAAAAACCGCTGATTGTCTTCCAATTTTCATTTATCATAACTCGAGAAATATTTTTGGTATTTTGCATGCTGGGTGGAGAGGATTAAGCAATGGAATTATCAATAATCTTGTTCAGTTGCTTTTAGAGCAAAATTTGAACCCAAGTGATTTTTCAGCCTTTATTGGCCCTTCAATATGTCAAAAAAATTATGAAGTCACTAAAGAAATGCAGAACTTTTTTCCTGGTAAATTCTTTAAAACAATTGATAAGAAACTTTTTTTAAGCCTTCAGGATTTTACTATAGAAAACTTTTCAAATTTTGGAATAAATACTCTATTTTGTAATGAATGTACTTATGAAAATAAAAACTACCATTCTTACAGAAAAAGCAAAACTTCACAAAGAATAACAGGAATCATTTATAGAAATGAATAATCTAATTGAGCTCTTTATTTTAGGAATAATTCAAGGTATGACTGAATTTTTTCCAATTAGTAGCTCGGGTCATTTAGTAATTGGACAAGATATCCTTAATATTTCAAATTTAGATGCTACAGAGGAAATTATAGCTCATTTTGGAACTTTATTTAGCATCATTTATTTTTATCGATCATCATTTTTTTCTAAAAAGAACCCTTCTGATTTTTTCCATTCAGAAAATCTCACCAAATTGGTTCTCGCAACTATTCCTGCAATAATTTTTGCTTTATTATTTGACGTTGAATCATTCTTCAATATCGGCTTTGTGGAGAAAGCTCTCTTAATCAATGGTATCTGGCTTATTTTAGCTACGATTCTTACCAATACTTTTAAATTTAAGTTAACCAATAAAATTGCTTTATTATTGGGTATCTTCCAGTCTATAGCAATTTTACCAGGTATTTCTAGATCAGGAGCGGTAATTTGTGCTGCACTAATCCTAGGAATTAAAAAAAGTGAAATAATTAAGTTTTGTTTTTATATGGTTGTTCCAGCAACAATTTTATCTATTTTTTATAAATTGTTATTTTCATCCAATGGTTTTTCAATTTTATCTTTTCAGTCTAGCTTTGTTTTATTTTCCTCCTCTTTTATTTTTGGATACTTGAGTCTAGTTTTTTTAATAAAAATTTTAGAAAAGTTTAGCTTTATTGGCTTTGGAGTATATTGTATAATTGTTAGTTTCTTAATATGATTGAATTAATTTTTTCACTTTATTTATTATTAATTATTTTTGTTGGAATTTTTTCTAATAGGTTTATTGCTAATAAATTAGATTTTCTTTTAGCTGGCAGAAAACTTGGACCATGGGTAACTGCTTTCTCAGAAAGAGCTTCCGGTGAATCTGCTTGGCTTTTATTAGGTTTGCCTGGCGCAGCAATCGCAATCGGCTATGGAGAAATTTGGGCTGTACTTGGTATAACTATAGGCATTATATCTTCTTGGTTTTTAGTTGCTGAAAAGTTGCGTGATGAAACCGAAAAGTATAATGCTGTAACAATCCCTGATTATTTAGAAAAAAGATTTAATGACAATGGATCAATTAAATTAATTTCTGCAGGAATTATTACTCTATTTTTTTCCTTTTATGTTTCAGCTCAATTCCACGGTGCTGGTAAGATACTGGAGCAGATATTTGGAATTGACCCAATTTATGGAATTACATTAAGTGCCATTATTATAATAATTTATACTCTTTTAGGTGGTTTATTAGCTGTAGCTTGGACCGATCTTATTCAGGGTATTTTAATGATAGGTACTTTAGTCATTCTACCAGTTCTAGGATTTTTCTATTTGTTTGAGAGTGGAAATAGTCTTGAAAATGTTCTTTTTGCTAGCTCAGACCCTATTAAAAATTCTATTTTTTCTTCTTCAGATTCTTTTTCATCGATGATTTTACTTGCTTTAGGGGGAATGAGTTGGGGGTTGGGATATTTTGGACAACCTCACTTGCTTATCAGGTATATGGCCATTAAATCTGTCAAAGATGTAAAGATTGCTAAATGGGTTGCAACATTTTGGGCAATTCCAGGTATTATGGGTGCTTTTTTAATTGGTATTGTTGGCTTAGCTTACTTTGGAGAGGATTATTTTATTGGCAAAGATCCAGAAACAGTGATGCCTCTTCTGGCCTCTACTTTATTACCTTCCTGGCTTGCAGGTTTATTAATCTCAGGTGCAGTAGCTGCAATGATGTCAACAGCCGATTCTCAATTACTTGTCTCATCATCAACTATTAGTGAAGATTTAGGATTAAATAGATTATTTAAAAAAAGAAGTACTGAAATTGATTTATTAATAAATACTCGTTTAATTACTACTATTTTAGGATTGATTGCATATGGTATGGCAATTTATTCACAAATTACTGGCAATTCGATTTTTGGAATAGTTAGCTTTGCTTGGAGTGGTTTGGGATCTTCATTTGGACCCGCAATTATTCTATCTTTATGGTGGGCTAGAACTTCAACTAAGGGAATTATTGCTGGCTTGTTGTCTGGATCTATTTCAACAATTATTTGGGGCAGCAGTCCTTATTTAAAGTCAATTGTCACTGAAAGATTATCAAGTTTTGTTATTGCTTTTTTTGCAATAGTAATTTTTAGCTATCTATATAAAGATGAATAAAATTTTTGAATTAAATAGTGATTTATTAAAAAAATCAAAGAATTTTTTTTTAGCAGGAGATAATGATTTTTTATATTTATTTATTAAAGATAAAATAAAATCTATCCACTCTGATTCTGATTTATATATTTTTGATTGTTCAGATAAAATTGAACTTCAAGAGGCAATAGATTCCTTATCCAACTTGACACTTTTTACTGAAAAGAAAATTACAATTTTAAAAAATATAGACTCCATTTCAGACAAAATGTTACATACTTTTGTTGAAATTTTTCAAAATAACCTCGAATCAGAAAATTTAATTCTTGGAGTAGATAATAATTTTCTGTCTTATGATTATACTACTAAAAAGAATCGTCTAAAGTCAAAAAATTCAGTTGCACTTTCAAAAAGCTGCCAATTGATTGATATTTCAACTCCTTTTGAAAGTGAAATGATTCGTTGGATTTCTTTTTTTGAAAAAGAAAAAAATATTACCATTCCACCAAAATTAAAAAAAGAACTTGTTTTAATCTTTGGTACCAATTTTCATTCGATTTACAATGAGATAAATAAGATTTCTTATCTCATCGAGTCTAAAATATTCAGTTTTGATGAGTGGTATCAATCAATTTCAAATTCTCATAAAAATAAACAATTGTGGGAGTTCAATTATGCCGTATTAGATAAAAAGATTCAAGATATTTTGGTGATTGGAAATTCGATTTATCTGCAATATGGAATTAATTTTATTATATCAAGCCTGTTTCAAATTTTTGAAACTTTATTTTTTTATCATATAAATGATGGAACAAATATCAATCGCATGCATTCAAGTTTAAAACCAAACATTTTGAAAAGAGTTAGTTTGTCGTATAAAAATTTCAAAATGATTGAAATTGAAAAAGCGCTAATAGCTTTATATGATGCAGATAAAAAACAAAAACAACGAAAGAATATAGATGACGCAGAGTTTGTTAAACTTATCACTGAAATCTTCAGCGATGGATAATCCTTTTAAACTTTCAGACGAAAAGCTAATTGCTCGCTTTGTTAATGGCGACATCAATGCTTATAAAGAGCTAGTAAAAAGGTATCAAGATAAACTTTTCAATTTTGTCATGAGATATTTTAATAATAGAGAGCAAGCTGAAGATGTTGTTCAAGAAACATTGATCAAGCTATACACTCATGCACATTATTACAAAGATATAGCCCTTTTCTCAACATGGATTTACACGATAGCAAAAAATAATGCTTTGACTGAATTAAGAAAAAATAAAGTGAAGAAAAGTAATTCAATGTGGACAGATGATGGAAAATTGATTGATATTGCTTCCAATGAAATACCTTTAGATGAAAAAGTCCAGAATGAAATTGCTGTCGAAAAACTGAACAAGTACTTATTAGAATTACCTGAAAATTTTAGGATGGCAGTTTATTTGAGAGATTTTGAGGAACATTCTTATGAAGAAATTAGTATGATACTAGAAATTCCTATTGGTACAATTAAATCAAGAATCAATAGGGGAAGAATTATGCTTGCAGAAAAATTGAAGTCATATAAGGAGTAAAATTTAAATGGATAAAAACATTTTTGAAGATCGCATTTTAGACTATTTAGATGGGTCTATGGATTTTAAAGAAAGAAAAGAATTTGAAAGTTTTTTGAATGATAATGATTCCTATAAATCAATGGTGAATGATATCAAAAATAATATCAAGTTAATGAAGAGCGTTGAACCTTTAAAAGTTTCTAAAAATTTTGAAGAAAGACTTCAATTAAAAATAGAAAGTTTATCTTTGAATAATAATGATAAGAAATCATTCCTTTCAAGCTCTGCAAGACAATGGATTTTTTCAGGATTATCAATATTTGGAATTTTAGTACTTAGCTTTCTTTTCTTTCAGCCAAATTCTAATCTAGTGATTGCAGATGAAAAAATTCAAAATGAACAGAAAACTTTAATTGAATCACCATCCAAAAATTCCAATGATGAACAAATTAAAGAACTTGATCAGCTAGATAATTTTAATGGATCATTTGTGAACGATAAACAGTAAATCTTAACTCAATTGAATATCTCACTATAGAGATGTAATTTGAGCAATGTTTACTTATAGAAAATATTTAACAATCCTTTCACTTTTTCTGACTGCTTGCTCAGTTTCTAAAGAAAAAGTTTCGATAATCCATGAACCTTTAGAAAAGGAAATTATTTCACAATCTCAAATAGAGTCCTCTGAAAATGGTATTAACAATTTCATTGATGGAATGATGTTTATGGAGCAAGGTGAATATGCTCGAGCAATAATTGAATTTCAAGAGGCGATCGATAAGGGCTCCAATTCATCAGAATTATTCTACTATTTATCAGATGGATACTGGATGATTCAGAAATACGAAAAAAGTATTTCTTTTTCAAAAAAAGCTATAGCAAATAGCCCAAATGCACTTGATTATCGAGTTTCATTAGGTAAAAAACTCATAGCATTGAATGAACTTGATGAAGCCTTAGAGGTGTTTTTGGAAGCAAGTGAGCTAGAATCTACCGGAGAAATTCTTTTTATAATTGGCGATATCAAACTGGAGATAGGCGATATTGATGGTGCCCTTATTTACTATCGACAGGCATATAAAAAAGATAAAAATCTTACTTTGGCTTTGGAAGTTGCTGCTAAATTAGCTCTTGAAAAAAACCATAGAGAAAAGTTTGAAATTGCGAAAGAACTTTTTATTACTGATGTTGCTAGTCCCGAATATCTAAGAATTTTAATTGAATCGATTCAAGGAAATGATAATAATGGTTATTTGTTATCTTTGATTAATGATTTTCCAGCTGTAGAAACTAATCCACTAATCAATAATTTATACAATCAAATAGGATTTCAATTTTTAAGAGAAGGAAAATTGGATCAAGCTGAAAAGTATTTTTTAAAATCAATTAACATAAATTCCAATGATCGATTTCCACTTTACTACTTAGCAGTTACTTATCAAGAACAAGGAAAATTCAATGAATCCATTGAGCTATCCCGAAAATATATTCAAAGTTTTCCGAATGATAGAGATGGATATATTAACAAAATAATTTCTTATTTAAGTCTTCAAAATTATGAAGAAGCTTTAAATGAATTAAATATAGTTAAGGAGATTTTTCAAAGTGATTTTGAAATAAATTATTTACTTGGGTTAGTAAACTATAATTTGAAGCAATTTATTGATTCAGAATTATACTATAGTAAAGCTCTTGAAATTGACAAAAAGTCTATTCCTGCATTGCATGGCCTTGCAATGGTTTTAGATCAAAATAAAAAATGGGTTGAATCAGATAAAATATATGAATCTTTATTAAAAATTAATCCTAATGATGTACAAGCTCTTAATAATTATGCTTACAGTTTGGTTGAAAGAAATGAACAATTATCTATAGCACTCGAAATGTCTATTAAGTCCAATCTTATTGAAAAAGATAATCCATCCTACCTAGACACTTTGGGTTGGATTTATTTTAAGACTGGAGAATTAAAATTAGCTGAAGAATATATAGCTCAGTCATTACTTTTTGATGAGAATAGTGCGGTAGTACTTGAGCATTATGCCGATGTTTTAGTTAATTTAAACGAAATAGAAAGAGCAATTATTTTTTATAAAAAATCTTTATTAATTGAAGAAAATGAATCTATTAAAGAAAAAATAGAAAATTTAGAATGAAAAATTTAACTATTATTTTTTTCATAATTGTGGGCTGTTCTTCAACAATACCTGAGGAAACATTGATTTTCAAAATTGAAAATGAAAATGCAACTATAGAAGCACTTCAAATAAATTATGAACTTGTAAAAGGCTCAGGAAAGCTTGTTGCCAAAGGCAATTATAATTTTATTTCTTCATTTATTTTTGAATCTTCGCGTTTAAATAATTTAGTTGTTTTTAAAGATTTCATAGGTCGAAAAAGTTTTGCCATTGACTCTAATGATCAAGCTGTTAAGTTAGTGGATTTGAGAAAAAATATTGAAATCACTTCCGATCAGTTTACTAGTGAATATCCTCAATTCTCAGGCATTTTTTTTGAACATGCATTTATTAAAAAATTACTTTGGGGGGAACAAATAAAAGAAAAAGATTACCCCAACTTAGTAATTAAGCAAGAATTTGAGAATGAATATGGAATGCAGTTTCTAAATGAAATAAGTGTTAAAAATGATTCGATTAATCAAGATTTTAATCTTTCTATTTTTTCAAGGAATTTTGAGTAATGATTAAAATTTCTATTCTTATTCCTATATACAATGAACAAGAGTCAATTCCTATTTTATCTCAACAATTGCTTGATTCTTTTCAGAATGATTTTTCATATGAGGTAATTTTTATTAATGATGGCTCTACGGATCTTTCTTTGAATATTTTAAAAAGTATTGTTGAAAAAAATCCCGCTTGGAAGATTGTAGATTTATATCGCAATTATGGAAAAGCTATTGCGCTTCAAGCTGGTTTTGAACATTCAAGAGGTTCATTAATTGCAACACTTGATAGTGATTTGCAAGATGATCCAGCAGAGATATCAAAACTTGTTAAAGAAATTGAAAATGGATACGATGTTGTTTGCGGATGGAAGAAAAATAGAAAAGATCCCTTAGAAAAGAAAATTGCTTCGAAAATTTTTAACTTTTTTCTTCGCTTGTTTGGGGGATTAAGAATTCATGACTCAAATACAGGTATTAAAGTTATTAAGCGAGAAGTATTTTCAGTATTGAAACTATATGGAGGAAGACATCGCTATATTCCCTTATTAGCTAAACAAAAAGATTTCTCTATCTCAGAAGTGATCGTTAATCATCATCCAAGACAATTTGGAAAATCAAAATATGGAATTGGTCGTTATTTTGAAGGTTTTTTTGATTTCCTTACTATTCTTTTTCTAGGAAAATATATAGATAGACCACTTCATTTTTTTGGCTCAATAGGTTTCTTATCATTTTCTGCTGGAGTCTTAATAGAATTTTTTGTTTTATATCTAAAATTTTATCAAAATCATTCTTTTCAACAACATGTTGCCTTACTTATTCTTGGTTCTATTCTGATTATTGCAGGATTACAGTTATTCATTTTTGGATTGTTGGGTGAATTATTTGTTGAGAAAAGTCAAAAATCAAATAAATATATTAAAGACATTATTAACTGATTGTGAAAATTTTATCTATTGGACCAATTTCTCCGTTTAGGGGAGGAATTGCTAAATTTCATCAAAGTCTTAATATCGAACTATCCAAATCATTTAAAGTTGAAGTATTAAATTTTAAAAAACTCTATCCAAGTATATTATTTCCTGGAAAATCTCAATTTTATGATGCAAGTAAAGATTTTAATTCCCATAGAATTTTAAAATTTTATAATATTTTTACGTGGTTTAAAGGTTTGCAATTTATCAAAACATCTCGTCCTGATTATATCATCTTCCATTACTGGCATTGGGCATTTTTGCCAATGTTTGTTTATTTATCAAAAAAAACTTCAAAAATCAAAAAAAGGATTATTTTGCATAATGTTTTATCTCATGAAAGTATATTTTTTGAAAAATTATTTGTAAAAATTTTATTAAAAAACAACGATGAGTTTATTGTGATGAATAATTATGCTTATGAAATTATTAAACAAATAAATCCATCAGCTAATGTAAATAAAATCTATCATCCTATTTATCATGTAGAAAATTCAAAAAGAGTTATTTCAACCGAAAACACTAAAGCGGTTTTATTTTTTGGTCTTGTTAGAAAATACAAGGGGCTTGATATTTTAATTGAGGCAATGGATAAGATTGATAATAAAATTCAGTTGTTAGTTGTTGGAGAATTTTATGATTCCAAGCAAAAATATTTGAATTTGATTAAAAAATTAAATCTTCAAGAGAGAGTAAAAATTTTTGATTCGTATATTGCTGAAGAAAAAATACAAGATTATTTTAATCAAGCAGATTTAGTAGTACTTCCTTATAAAAAATCCAGTCAAAGCGGCGTATTATCACTAGCTTATCATTTTGATAAACCAGTACTAGTAACTGATTCGGGAGGACTTGTGGATTATGTTTTAAAAAACAAAACTGGATTGATATCAAAATCAAATCCTTCTTCAATTGCAGAAAAAATCAATTTATTCTTTAGTAACAAAGAAAATTTATTCTCCAAAGAAGATATTAGAACTTTAAAACATCAAATGACTTGGGAAAATTTTGTTGATAATCTTAATTTAAAATAATGAAATCTGATTTTCCTAGAGCACATATTTTGTTACTTACATGGAATGAAAAAAAACTAACTGAAAATTGCATCAATTCAATTCTTGAAATTGACTACCCAAATTTTGAGCTAACAGTTATTGATAATAATTCATCAGATGATTCTTTGAAGTATCTTTATGAACATTTTCCTCATATAAATTTTTTAAAACTTGAAGAGAATTTTAAATTTGCAGAGGGATATAATAAAGCTATCGAAAGAATTGATATAAAAGAAAATGAATATTTAGTCCTTATAAATAATGATACTATTGTAAGTCGCAATTTTTTAAATCCTCTAATCGATACTCTTCAAGAAAATCCCAAAAATATTGTCTCAGTTCCAAAAATTCTTTACGCAGATCAAACAAATTTAATCTGGTTTGCGGGAGCCAGGATTAATTTATGGCTTGGTCTTATTTATCATATTGGTATTAGAAAAGAAGATGGTCCTAAATTTGCTTTTCAGTCTATTACAGATTATGCAACTGGCTGTTGCTTTTGTATATTAAAATCTGATTTTGACAAAATTGGAGGATTCGATTCAAGTTTTTCCTTTTACTGTGAAGATGTTGATTTTTCTTTAAAAGCTAGATCTTTAAAACGAGAAATAGTTTACAATCCGAAATCTGTCATTTTACATCATGTATCAAAATCTCTTGGTTCTAATTCTTTTACAAAGCTCTCGTTAAAATTTAAGAATCAAATTAAACTTTTTTGGAATCATGCTAATTTTTTTCAAGTATTTACCATTTCAATTTTTTGGATAATTTTTTTTCTACCCTACAATTTTTTAAAATATTTTTTGATTAGATTTAAAGATGTCAAATAATCATCCTGAAAAAAGAATTTTAAGAGAAGCTGGCATTTCTTTTTCAGGAATGTCAATTGGATCTGTTTTTCGCTATTCGTTTTCTATTATTTTAGGCAGATTTTTTGGCGCACAATTATTGGGTTTTTATTCAATTGCTAATGCAATTATGAGAATTTCAGAGGTTTTTGCTCTATTGGGTTTAGATACAGGAGTACTTCGATTTGTAAGTAGAAATCCAAAGAATAAAAGTGATATCAAAAAAATTCTTGAGTCTAGTCTTAAAACTGCATTTTTATCGAGTGCTTTAATTGCTTTAGGTATTTTTGTATTATCTGATTGGTTAGTGCAGGATATTTTAAAAGAAGATATTTCTGTATCTATTCTACTCAAGTGGTTTTCTATAACTTTACCTTTTACCGTAACAACTTTAATTCTTTCATCATTTACTCAAGCGTTTCAGTCCCTTAAGTACAAAATTTTTGTCAACCAATTATTAGCTCCTTTTACTTTATTAATATTTACTATCCTAATTTTTTTTATTTCCAATCCTCTAGCAGCAATTATTTTCCCTACAATTATTTCTTCTTTTATTTCAATAATAGCAATATTCTTTTTTGCAAGAAGGTTTTCAAAAATAAGTATCAAAAAGATATTTAAAACTTCATTCAATAAAGAAATTTTACAATTTTCAATTCCTTTAATGTTTGTTTCAGCTGTAGGTATAATCATGCACTGGACAGATATTTTGATGCTTTCAACTTTTGAGGATGCTTATTCAGTAGGTTTATATCATCCCATTGAAAGAACTGCTGGTTTAATCAGAATGATTTTCTTTGCATTTGCTGGAATTTTCTCTCCGATGTTTTCAAAATATTATTATGAAAAAAATAATTTGAAAATGAAGGAAATATTTGATTTGTCATCTAATTGGATACTAACGTTTTCAATGCCACTTTTCATATTTTTTGTATTATTCCCTTCAGATGTTCTCTCAATTTTTGGAGATGAATTTGTTAATGATTTTTCTTTAATATTTTTATCAATAGGTATTTTAATACAATCTTATTTTGGATTAGGTGCGTCTATTCTTTCAATGGCAGGTTTTTCTAATTTAAATTTTTTAAATGTTTCAATCGGTCTTTTTCTTAACATATTTTTTAACTGGATATTAATACCGAAATACGGCCTTGATGGAGCTGTTATCGCTACTTCAATTTCGCTCATAATACTAAGTATTATTAGGTTGGTGCAGATTTACAGTAAGTTTAGAATATTGAATATTTCCGTAAACTCCTTAAAACCAATGTTCATTGGAGCTGTAACATTTTTAATTATTGACTTTATTCCTCTTTTCAATCAATCCTTGAAAGATTCAAACTTTGTAAAGCATGTTGGAAAAATTAGTTTAGCATTCATTTTTACTTCATTAGTTTATTTTATGATATATAGATTGATAGGTATATCTAAGGGAGAGAGGATGATTTTTAAGAGATTGAAAGATAGAGTTAATGAATAAAATTCTTTTACAATTTTCAATATATATTGGGGTTGTAATTATTTTATTTTACCCAATTTTTTTTTACAACTTCACTTTTGGCTCAGGGGATACTTTAAACCCTTTTGCTATAAGTCATATCTTATCAAAATATAAAGACATAATTGGAGTGTGGCCTCAATGGCAACCATGGGTTTTTTCAGGTATGCCTACCTTAGAAGCCTATACCAATATTAACCTTCTCTATTTTCCCAGTTTTTTACTTAATACAATAGGTATCAATGATCTATACATTCAGTTCATTCATTTAGTTTTTTCTGGATTTGGCATGTCTTTATTTCTTAAACAACTAGGAGTTGAATCCAGAATTTCTTTGATGATAAGCATTCTGTGGATTATGAATCCTTTTTTAATTACAATGATTGTTTTTGGGCACGGAAGTCAATTTATGACCGCTTCATTTTTCCCATGGTTGTTATTTTTATTAAACAGATATTATTATAATAATTCAATACTCAACTTTTCATTATTAACACTGATCTTGGGTTTCTTTTTCCAAAGAGCTCATGTCCAAATAGTTTATTATGGTTGTATGCTTTTTTTCGCTCACTCTTTTTATCTCTTAATTAAACACAAAAAAAAACTAAATGTATTGGGTGTATTTTTGTCATTTTCAATAGCTATTTTAATAGCTTCCCATATTTATTTTCCTAGCCTTTCTTTCGCAAAACATTCAATACGTTCTATATCAGATAATCTTTATTCATATGCAACCAATTGGTCAATGCACCCTAAAGAATTAATTACATATATTAATCCTAATTATTATGGTTTCGGAGGAGAGAGCTATTCTGGATATATGCCATTTACAGACTTTCCTCATTATGTTGGAATACTTGTTTTAATTTTAGCATTGTTTTCTTTTTTAAAATTTGATTCTTTTAGGAAATATTTAGCTCTAGTTTTATCATTGAGTATTCTGATATCCTTTGGTAAGTATTTCCCTTACATTTACAACATATTCTTTGATTACGCACCCTTTTTCAGCAGTTTTCGGGTTCCAAGTATGATTTTAATACTAACAAATTTTATTCTCTATATTTTAGCTGCGATTGGATTAAATGATTTAATAAATAAATTTAAAAATAAGATTATAAATCAATTTACAATATCAAATTTGATTTTAGGTTTATTTTTTCTTTTATCATTTGCCGATGTGTACAGAGTGGACAAAAGAATAATTAACCCTTCAAAAAATGACACGCAACAAAGTCAGCTTATTGAAAAAAATACCTTCAATCAATATTTTACAGAGGATGAAACAATTAGTTTTTTACTATCAGATAACACCTCTCACAGAATATATCCGGTTGGTCAAATATTTCAGGATCCAAAATTCAAATATTTTGGAATAGAATCAGTTGGCGGATTTCATCCAGCAAAATTTTATCATTATTCTGCTCTAATGAAAAATTCAAATAATTTATTATCAATTCCTGTTTTGAAGTTTTTAAATGTAAAGTATTTAATATCGACAATCGAAATAGATAACCAAAATTTTAATTTAATTAAAAAAGCTAATTTTCATTCTGTTACATTCAGTGGAGATGTTTACATTTACGAATTTTTAAACGCTCTGCCAAGGGCCTGGTTTGCAAAAAGAACAATAAAATCGGATGAAAATCTGTACTTTTATCTTACTGCAAATGCGTTTAATCCTTTAAACACAGCAGTGGTAGAAGACCTTGAAGATAAATTATTCTCTATTGGAGAAGTAGTCGATTTTGAATGGGGTCTTCATGAAATAAAAATTAGGGTTAATAATCAATCAGATTCTGATGCTTTTTTAGTGCTCAGCGAAGTCTTTTATCCTTCAAGATGGAGATCATTTATTAATGGAAATCAAGTAAAAACATTTAAAACTAACGGGATACTGAGAGGGTTAATTGTTCCTGCAGGTGAGCACGAAGTTATATACAAGTATGATAATTCTATTTTCAGAATTCTTTACTTTATATCCACAGTTCTTCTAATTATTTTCCTAAGTATTATCTTTTATCAGCTTGTTAAAAAAAAATACCTACTTTAACTTATATTCTATATGAATGAAACTAACAACCCAGGTTTTCTTGAAATTTTTTTATCTCAACTTCCTATTTTCCTTATTTTTTTAGTCGTCTATTATTTTTTTATAAGACCAAATTCTAAAAAGCAAGAAGAAGTAAAAAACTTACAATCCAATCTTCAAAAAGGAGATAAGGTAATTACAATTGGAGGAATTCACGGAAAAATCATTGAAGTAAAAGATAAAACTGCAGTTTTAAAAATTTCTAATGAGTCTGAGTTAACGATTGAAAAAACTGCTATTAATCAAAAAATAAGTTAATCTAATGGCAGTCAAACCAGTTGTAACCTATGGACATAAGTCTTTAAGAACAGTAGCACAAGAAATTGTTGATTTTAAAGATATCAATATCCTCATCAATGATTTATTTGACACAATGTATGAAAATGACGGAATAGGATTAGCTGCAAATCAAATTGGAGTAAATTTTAAAATATTTGTTGTAGATATTTCTCATACAGATGAGGCTGATAGTCCATTAGTATTTATCAATGGAAAAATCAAGCAATGTATTGGCGAGGAAACTGATACGGAAGGCTGTTTATCTTTACCAGATATTAGAATTAGAGTTAAAAGATGTTCTGAAATCCTATTTTCATACTTTGATGAAAATTTAGTTCATCATGAAAAAACTTTTTCCGGACTATTATCGACTGTTATTCAACATGAAAATGACCATCTTGAAGCAAAGTTGATTACAGATTATGCTTCTCCATCTGAATTGATTAAATATGAAAAGAAACTAAATGAATTGCTAGAAAGTAATGCCAAAAGACGTTCCTAAAATTATTTTTTTTGGCAACACACATTTTTCATGTTTTGTGTTAAAAAAATTAAGTCAATTTTTTAACATTCTTGCAGTAGTAACAAATGAGCCAAAACCAATGGGTCGAGGTCGTATCAATTCAATAACTCCTGTACATGATTTCTCAAAAAAGAATAATATTACGTTGTTCAATATCGATGATTTAAATGATAAGTTATTTTTGAATGAATTAGAAAATTTAAACGCCGATCTTTATATTGTCGTTGCGTATAGAATTCTACCAGATTCAATTTTAAAACTTCCCATAATTGGTTCGATTAATTTACACACATCGCTTTTACCAAAATATAGAGGTGCCGCACCTATCCAAAGGGCTTTATTAAACGGAGATAAAGAAACAGGAGTATCTACATTTTTAATTGACAAAAAAGTAGATACTGGAAAAATTATTTTACAAAAAACAATTCAAATTGATGATTCAGATAACTTTGAAGATCTTGAATTAAAAATGATGAATGAAGGTAGTACTATACTTCAAAATTCAATCGATCTAATTTATAATAATAAAGCACAATTGATTACCCAGGATGATACTCTGGCAACAAAAGCTCCAAAAATTAAGAAAGAAGAAATTCAAATAAATTGGAATGAATCTGTTAACGTAATCCAAAATAAAATTCGAGCTTTCAGTCCATCTCCAGGCGCATATACATTTTTAAAGAGGAAAAGAATCAAGATATTTTCATCTAGCTTTAGACTATTAAATCATAATTACCCAATTTCTTCTGTGATTTCAGTAGAAGATAAGTTAATTCACGTAGCTTGCAAAGATGGAATACTAATGATTAATAGCCTACAATTAGAGGGAAAGAAGATAATGTCCTCAGAAGAATTTTTAAGAGGGTACAATATCTTAGGTGAAAGTTTTTCCGATGAGTAAGATTTATTATTTATTTGGGCTTATTTTAAGTGGTATTATAGCAGTATTTCTTTTCAATTATGTGATACTTCCAATTTATATTAATCAAAAAAATATTATTACAATTCCAAGTTATGAAGGTTTAACCATCGATGAATCTCAATCTCTAGCTGAACAAAATAAAATTCAAATTACGGTAGTTGATACGGTTTATTCTAATGATTTATCACCAAATCTAATTCTTGAACAATTTCCTAAAGCAGGTAAAAAAGTTAAAAAAGGAAGAATTGTTAAAGTAAAAATTACGCAATGGAATGAGAAAATTTCTATTCCTGATTTAGTAGGAAAGACTTTAAGATCAGCTCAGATTGAACTAGATCAATTAGGAGTTGAAGTGGATTCAGTTTATTACGCATTTAATGCTAATTTTGATAAGGGACTAGTATCCTGGCAATATCCTACTCCAAAAGATAGTCTGAGAAAGGGTTTTGGTATAAGATTAGAAGTTAGTCAAGGATCAAATCCAATTGATCTTGTACCTGTTCCTGACCTTCAAGGATTATTTTTGAGTGAAGCAGTGGAAAAAATCAGTGAAAGTAACTTAATAACTGGAAAAATTAAATTTATTAAAAATGAAAGATTTCTTCCCAAAACTGTTTTTAACCAAAATCCACCCTCGAACACAAAAGTAGAAAGAGGAACCAAAATCGATTTAATAATTAATGAATAAACACCTAATAACAATTCTTTCAATAATTTTAATTCAATGTAATAGTGGAAAATCTACTAATATCATTCAAGATTCGAATAATTTTTCAGCTTCAATAGCCATTGATTATCATGATTGGACAAAACAAGATTCATTATTATTTCAGGTAGAATATATTTCAAACTTTCTCACAGATTTGAATCTTGAAGTTGTTTCAAATAATAAATCTCAAAACTTTACTATAACCCCATCCGAAAGTCTAATAATTTTTGAAGAAAGGTTTTTATTCCCAATTGGGGAATCAATTTCATTTAATATTTATGACAAGAGAAATGTCATTTACAGTCAAGAATTGTTTTTTGAAATTCCCGATTTTAAAATTTTGCTAGTGGATGAAAATCCTTTGAAAGTTGATGACAGGCTCTATAAAACTCTAAAGAAAAATTTAATCTTTGAAAATTTAGATAAAATTTTTATTGATGACTTGATTAAAACTCCCTTATCAAGCTATGACTTAATTTTATTTTCAAATATCAGTTTCTTAACTGCTAATGAAATTGAAAAACTCCAGCAATTTCTGTTAAATGGCAAAAAGGTGTTTTTTATTTTAAATGAAAGAATTATTAAAAATAAAGATTGGGAATTTCATTTTAGTTTTCCAAAGATTTCATCAGTTCGCGGATCGTCAGTAAATCAATTTTTTATTGCTGATATCGACACTGAATTTTTTTCCCACGCTCTTGATGTTAATAGTCTTAAAGATTTAAAAGTTTTCAGATATTTTGAATTAACTCCTAATCAAAGCTTTAGTTATTTAATTAATCTAAAAAACCAAAATCCGCTTCTTTTTTCCAAAAACGTTCTTACTGGAGAAGTTTATTATTTTAATTCATCAATTGAATCTAATTGGACAAATAGCGTTTCATATGAAATGATTTTAGATACTCTAGTTGAAATTGCATTGCAAGAAAAAAGTTTGAATGAATAGCTCAAACGAAAAAGCACTCGTAGTTGCACCTCGAACATATAAAAACGACAAGAACTATAATCATAGTTCAGATGAAATAAAAGAACTTCTGAATACACTTGGAATAAAGGTAAGTGGCTTGATTACTCAAAATATTAGCGTCATAAACCCAGCATATTTTGTTGGAAAGGGAAAGGCAAATCAAATTTCTGCGCAAGCTTCTGAACTAAAAGTTGACTACGTTGTTTTTGATGAAGATTTAAGTCCAGTTCAAATTAGGAATTTTCAAAAAATGAATAAAGATGTACGGTTTATTGATAGAACTGGAATTATTCTAGAAATTTTTTATAATAATGCTAAATCAAAAGAATCAAGAACTCAAGTTGAGCTTGCAAGATTAGAATATCAACTACCGAGATTAACGCGATTGTGGACACACCTAGAAAGACAGATGGGTGGGTTTGGTACAAGAGCTGGAGCTGGAGAAACTCAAATTGAAGTTGATAGAAGAATAATAAGAAAAAAGATCAGTTTTCTTAAAAAAAGATTATCTGATATAAATAAAAATCGAATTGTTCAGAGTAAAAATAGACAGAATTTTTTCCGCGTATCGTTTGTTGGATATACTAATGTCGGTAAATCATCATTAATGAAAGCAATGACAGGCAGCGATGTCTATATCAAAAATGAGCTATTTGCAACTTTAGATACTACAGTGAGAAAATTATATATTGGTGATCAAAATTATGTTTTATTAAGCGATACAGTTGGTTTTATCAGAAACTTACCTGACAATTTAATTGCCTCATTTAGATCAACTCTTCAAGAAGTAGTTGATTCTAATCTATTACTGGTAGTATTAGATGCTAATTCACAAGACCTATATAATGAAATTGAAACTATTAAAGAGGTATTAAATGAAATAGGAGCCAAAGAAATTGATGTTCAATATATTTTTAATAAAATTGATTTAGTGGATCAAGAAAAAATTATCTATCTAAAAAATCTAATTCCTGAAGCAATTTTGGTGTCCGCAGAAAGATCTCTTCAAATTTCAAAAATAAATGAATCTATAAAGAATAAATTTGAATCTTGGATTAAGATTTTTCAGAAGAGTCAATAATTGTAGCAATAGCTGCATCGCCAGTGACATTTGCCGAAGTTCTAATCATATCGAGAATTCGATCAACTCCTAAAATTAATGCAATTCCTTCACTTGGTACATTAATTGCTTCAAGGATAATAATAAGCATTACTACCCCTGCTCCTGGAACCCCAGCTGTACCGATTGAAGCTAAAACTGCAGTAGCAACAATGGTAAATTGATTAGAAATGGTTAAATCAATTCCGAGAGCTTGTGCGATAAAAACCGCAGCAACTCCTTGGTAAAGAGCAGTTCCATCCATGTTGATGGTTGCTCCTAAAGGTAGAACAAAAGATGAAATTTCTTCATTAACCCCTAAATCTTTCTCACATCTTTTCATTGTTACAGGAAGCGTAGCTCCACTTGAACTGGTTGAAAAAGCAACTAATTGAACAGGGATCATCTTTGAGAAAAAATCTTTTAGTTTAATATTGCTGAAAAATTTTAATAATGTGGTATAGGTAATCATCACATGAGATAAAAGTCCAAGTATTACTACACTCATATAAATCAATAAAGCTTGGAGAATTCCGGTAATATAGCCTAAATCTCCAGAAATCGTTGAAAAAGTTTTTACTATCAATGCAAAAACACCGAATGGTGCAAAGTTCATAATTAATTCAACTAATCGAATGATTGTTTGATTTATGCCCTCGAGAAAGCTTAGTACTGGTTGAGAAAACTTCTTATCTATTCCTATAATAGCTAATCCAAATATTATTGAAAAGAAGACAACTTGTAACATATTACTATTGTTGGACATTGCATTCAAAGCATTAGAAGGAACCATGTCCACTAATGGCTGAAGAGGACCTCGACTTTCTTTTAAAGTATTTGCCTGTTGTTTTTTATCAAAGGCTTGAGAAGTAGAATCTTCACTTAAAAATTCTTGATAAGAATCAGGGACATAATTCCCAGGCTCAATAATATTTACAAGCAACAATCCTATAGTCACAGCGATAGCTGTAGTGATTAAATATAAAGAAATCGTTTTGAGTCCAATTCTAGATAATTTAGATGTATCTGAAAGAGAAGCGACACCAGTAATTAAAGATGAAACAACCAATGGGACAGCAATTAATTTTAATAAATTGAGAAAGATAGTGCCAAAAGGGGCAATATAGTTTGTTGAAAAAGTTCCAAGGTTGTTTATTGAACTGAAAAAGCCAAAAATGACTCCTGCAACAAGGCCAATTATAATTTTCCAATGTAACTGCATTTGTAGGGAATAATATATGTATTATGCTTAACTTATTTCAATGATTTATTATGCAATTATATCACTTTATCTCTTAGCACTTCTTTGGATAGGGTATCAAAAGTCTGATTCAGTAAAAACTCAAGAAGACTTTTCAGTGGCAGGTCGTTCGTTATCACCTTGGATTTTAGTAGGTACTATGGCAGCGACTTGGATGGGAACTGGATCAATTCTGGGAAATGCTGGAAAGACTTTTGAGGTTGGAGCTGCAGGGTTTTTACTGCCCATTGGAGGAATGTTAGGAATTTTGGTTTTAATAAACGTTTCAGGCAAAGCAAGAGCTTCAAAAAAACTTACTGTTCCTCAAATAATTGGTGACAGATTTGGCGATGTAGCAATGATTCTATCTGTTATTGCTTTATTAGCAGCTTATCTAGTAATTGTGAGTTATCAGTTTAATGCTGGTGGAGCAGTTTTGTATACAATTTTTAATGATAATCTAGGGTCAAGTATCTCTTTAGATCAATCAACTATAATCGCTGCTATTTTTATAATTGCGTATACCATTTTAGCAGGATTATTAAGTGTTGCTTATACGGATGTAGCTAATGGAATATTAATGATAACTTGTTTTGTTATTGCATTCCCAATTTTGTTATTTCAGGCTGGAGGATTCGAGGGAATGAATGAGTCTTTCTTAGCAAAAGGTCTTCCAAATCAAATGTCACCTTTCAAAGTTTTTACTTTCAGGGAGATTCTAAATTTTTGTCTTCCTTCATTTCTTTTAATTTTAGGTGATGCCAATATGTATCAACGTTTTTTTGCTAGCGAATCAGTGAAATCTGCTAGAAAAGCCACTTTTATTTTATTTTTTGCAGTCGTTATTTTAGAATCATTAATAGTGGCCAATGCTTGGGTAAGCTCTAGTATGATTGTTGATATTGAAAAGCAGTCTCATGTATTAATTTATGCTGCGTATAATTTTTTACCTCCGCTGTTAGGCGCAATTATGCTTGCAACATTAATTGGTGTAATAGTTTCAACCGCAGACTCTTTTCTTTTAGTTCCAACGACTGTTATCATTAATGATTTATATATGAAATATTCCAAGAATCAATTTTCTGAAAAAAGCATAATCTTGATTAGTAGATCCATGGTTTTGCTACTAGGTATCTTTGCATATTTTGTATCAAGAATGTTTGCAGCAGATACTACTATTTTTGAAAAATCTTTATATGCTTTTACAATTTATGGAACTTCAATCACCCCTTCATTATTAGCTTCATTTTTCTGGGAAAAAGCATCAAGATTAGGGGCAATTTTTTCAATTCTATCTGGAATTGTATCAACAATTTATTTTGGAAATTTAAGCGGGCTTGATGCAGCAGTCGTACCATCTTTATCAATTTCAGCTTCGGTATTAGTGCTTTTTAGTTTGATAGAAAATCAGATTAAAAAGTAGTTTCAATAGGGGGATTATTTACAAGATATAGTTCTGGGTTTGTTTCTAAGGACCTTCTATAGTAATCAAATTTTTTACCAGTTCCTTTCCAATTTTCTTCTTGATAAATAATCTTAATTGAAGAATCTTTATTATTCACAACTCCAGACTTAATATGACCGGATATGAATTGAAAATTCCTCCTATTTTTTGCCCAGCTGAGATAGACTCTTTTGAGCATTTTAGCATATCCATTTGATTTATATTTTTCCATAATAACAAATGCATACGTATATAAAGTAGTTCCCTTTCCATAAAATTCATCTCTGAAAACCCATTGTTGATTTTCAAGACTCTCCAAAGGAATTCCAATAATAAATCCAATAATTTCTCCTTGATATCTAGCAACAAATGGTAAAGATTTTTCGGTGTTGAAATATTTTCGAATTGTATCTTTAGTCAAGATTGCCTCTCTTCCAAATTCTTTAGCTAGATGTAGAGAAATTTCAATCAGTTTGGGAAAATCATTTTTTCCAATCGATTCAATTTTTTCAATTTTAAAGACATTGGTTTCAGCGATAACTTTTGTAATTGATTCATTTAAATAATCCATAGTGAGATTTTAAAAAAATAAATTTTTCTGATGAAGATATTTGTTTGGTGAACGTAAATAATTAACTTCACACAATGAATTCATATAAAGAAAAACTTTCTCATTTCATCAAAAAAAATAATTCAAATCTTTGTATTGGTATTGATATAGATAAACAATTCCTTCCTAAAAATTCTTCATTAAAAAATTTGATTGAATATTCATTTTCCGTTGTAGATCAGACTCGAGAATTTTGCGTTGCCTATAAACCGAACTTGGCTTTTTTTGAAGAATGGGGTTCAGAAGGTTTTATTTGGTTGGAAAATTTGCTTAAGCATATTGGAGATCAACATATCATAATATGTGATGCTAAAAGAGGAGATATTGGCAATACTGCAAAGCATTATGCTAATGCATATTTTGAAACGTTTGGTTTTGACGCTATAACATTAAATCCTTATTTAGGAAGTGATTCTTTACTTCCGTTTTTACAATTTCCAAATAAAGGAATTTATGTCCTATGTCAAACTTCTAATAAAAGTGCCCCTCAACTTCAACAGAATACTTCCAGTAAAGTGATTGAAATTTGTGAAGAACTAGACAATAATAACATTGGTCTTGTTGTTGGAGCAACTAATTCTGAAGGAATGAAAAGTATTCGAACTAAAACTAAACTTCCATTTTTAATACCTGGAATAGGGGCTCAAGGAGGAAATTTGCAAGAAATAATTTCAATTAATAAAGAATTTAAATTTGAAACAATCATTAATGTTTCTCGAGCAATTATTTTCTCTGAATCGATCAGCTCAACAGCAGAACAATATAATAATATGATCAATGAATTTTATGAAAATTGATTTCGAAAAAATATTTATTGAAACTGAGGCATTAATGCGCGGACACTTTATTCTTTCTTCAGGGAAACATAGCGATACATATTTTCAATGCGCAAAAGTTTTACAATATCCAAAATATCTTAATCTTTTTGCCCAGGAACTTTATAAAAAATTTGAAAACTTGAATTTTGACAAAGTTATCTCTCCAGCTATTGGTGGTATTGTTTTAGGTACAGAAGTAGGAAGAAGGTTTGATAAAAGAACAATTTTCTGCGAACGTGAGTCTGGGAAAATGAGTCTTCGAAGAGGTTTTTCAATTGAAAGGGGAGAAAAAATTTTGATAATTGAAGATGTGCTAAGTACTGGAGGGTCTATTCAGGAAGTAATAAAGTTGATAAATTCTATAGGAGGTGAGGTCGTTGGAATAGGAGTTATCGTCGATAGATCTTTAATGCCAATCCATCTTCATGAGAACTTTCAATCGCTTTGCAAACTGAAAGCGCAAATTTTTGAAAAAGAGAATATTCCCAACTCTTTGAGAAACATTGCCCCAATTAAGCCTGGAACTAATAAAAAATAAAAAAATGGGAACTCTTTTTTAAAAAATAGTTTAAAATTAAAGCGGTATTTTATGAAATTTTTTAGATATATATTTTTTATCCTTCTATGTATTCCTCTCTTTGCCAATGAATGGGTTTACGATTTTGAAGAAGCTAAAAAAATTGCATTGGAGGATGATAAACTTATTGTTTTAGTCTTTCAAGGTTCAGACTGGTGCTCTCCTTGTATTAAACTTGATAGAGAAATATGGAATAATAATGAATTTAAAAAGATTGCAAGTGAAAATTTTGTGATGTTATTAGCTGATTTTCCAAGAAAAAAATCTAATGCTCTAAGTCAAATCCAGAAAGAAAAAAACTATTTGCTAGCTGAAAAATATAATCCAAATGGATTCTTTCCATTTGTAGTGATATTTAATTCTTACGGTGAAGTTATTGGACAAACTGGCTATGAAAAAATATCTCCTCAGGAGTATGCAAATAAGATTTTAAAATTTAAAATATGATTAAAAAATTATTTCTTTTTTTAACGGTAATCAGTTTCAACTTTGCACAAGAGATTGTTAAAGATACTGCTTTACTCATGGGAAGTAGATTTGATTTTACAGTTGTGTCAGATTCCAAATCTGAAGGTCAAAAGTTTATTAGCATGGCTATTGATGAGATTAGTCGTATTGAAAAGCTTATTTCTTCATGGGATATTAATTCTCAAACTTCTCAAATTAATAGAATGGCGGGAATAGAACCCGTTATTGTAGACAAGGAATTATTCTACTTAATTCAAAGAAGCAAAAAGATTTCTGAGCTAACGAATGGACTTTATGATATTAGTTATGCATCTCTTGATCAGATTTGGAAATTTGATGGTAGCATTACCACACTCCCTTCAGAAGATGTTTTAAAAAAATCTATATCTAAAATCAATTATGAAGATATCATACTTGATGATAAAAACTATAGCGTTTTTCTCAAAAATGAAGGTATGAAAATTGGATTTGGTTCTATCGGAAAGGGATATGCTGCTGATAAAGCAAAAGAATTGTTAATTCAAAATGGCGTTCAATCTGGGATAATCAATGCCTCAGGCGATATCGCTGCTTGGGGACATCAGCTCAATGGTGAAGAATGGCTTATTGCAATCAAAAATCCTTTCAATAAAAATAAAATTTTTTCATGGCTTCCTATTGAAAACAAATCAATCGTTACCTCAGGTGATTATGAAAAATTTATTATGATAGAAGGTGAGAGATTTTCTCACATTATCAATCCTAAAACTGGGTATCCCGTCAAAGGTTTAACAAGTGTAAGTGTCATAGCTCCAACAGCAGAGATTGGAGATGCTTTAGCTACAGCAGTTTTTATATTAGGTAAAAACGATGGTCTGAAATTAATTAATTCATTGCCTGAAATAGAATGTTTAATAGTTGATTCGGATGGAGAATTTTATCCCTCAGATAATTTAGCTTTCAAAAAAGATAGTAATAACTATAAAAATTTGAAAAAATCTTTGTCAAAAACACTAACTAGGGTTAAAGAATATGAAAAAGTCTACATTAATGATCCTGATATGGATTTGAATCCTAGAAAAGTGAATAAATTTGAAACTAATTTTCAGGTTTATAGAGAATCAGCTTCTGGCGCTAATGGGGGAAAATCAGGAGGTGGGTGTGGTTGCAATTAATCGCCTACTAACTTCAAATTTTATAATCATTTTTTTTCTTGTAGGATTAAATGGTCAAAATAATGATTCAGTTTTTAAGAAGAATGTACTAGATAATCCTGAAGTAAGTTTTTTAACTAGTTATTATAGCCAAGATGGTGATCATGCTTCAGTAACTGGAGGAATTGGTACAGAAAAACTAACAGATTTTACTCCAACAGTTATTATAACTATGCCACTTAATCCCGATGAAGTTTTGACATTTGAAGTTGGAATTTCGGCGTATTCTTCAGCATCCTCAAGCAATGGAAATCCTTTTGATATATCTGGTTCATCTGCTGGCTATGATGATGATGATGACTATGATGATGATAATGAAAATTATACTGGTGGTGGTCAAAAAATTGGAACTCCCTGGATAGAATCATCTGGTGCGTCTGCTAGCGATATTTGGTCAACTATTGTTGTAGATCATTCAAAATATTCTGAAGACAGAAATCAAATAACTAATAAGAATTTTTCAATTGCTAATGAGTACGATTATAACTCAATAGGTTTTGGCGGGGGAATCACTAAGCTATATAATCAGAAAAATACTTCTTTATCTTTTGCAGGAAAAATTTTTATTGATAAATGGAATCCGGTATATCCTACTGAATTAAAAGCCTATTCTGATGAAAAAGGAGATTTAACTAATGGATATTTTTCTGGTGTAGATATTTTAGATTCTACAGGTCAAAAGTCTACGAACTGGGCTCCCAAAAATAATTTTAATCTTATTGAAAATGAATGGAGAAACTCATATTCAATTTCATTAAGTGGAAGTCAGATTGTCAATGAGAAATTTCAATTTTCACTTTTTATGGACCTAGTTTATCAAAAAGGTTGGTTAGCTAACCCTCTACAAAGAGTATACTTTTCTGATATTGATAATTATTACATAGGTAATAGTGAAAATATTATTAACTATACTTCCAAATCTAATACAGATGTGTTTCAATTAGCTGATGATATTGAGCGATTACCTTCTTCACGATTTAAATCTCCCTTTGGATTTCAATCAAGTTATTACATCAATGAAAAACTTGTTTTTAAAAACTATTTTAGAAGATATCAGGACGATTGGGGTATTACCTCCAATACATATAATGTCGATCTTCCCATTAAATTAAATGAAAGCTTCACTATATACCCTGCCTATCGAAAATATACTCAAACCAAATCTGATTTTTTTGCTCCTTATGAATCGCATTTATCTACTAGCCAATTTTACACCTCTGATTATGATTTATCAGAGTTTTCATCTGAACAATTTTCATTTGGAGTAGGTTATACTGATATTTTTACCAATAGAAAATTATTTAACTTAGGTTTAAAGAGTGTAAACCTGAATTTCAGTAATTATATAAGAAGTGATGGTTTAGATGCTTCAATCTTTTCTATTTCTTTTGATTTTGAGGTGAACTAATGATAAAAAAAATATTTTATTCTCTGTTATTTTTAACTACTGCCTTTTCTCAATTCAGAGAACCTATCAATATTAACTTTTCTTATAATGATAATATTACTTTAGGCGAAGTTGTTGAATTAGAAATAAATATCAGTCTTGAGGAAGGTTGGAAAATATATGCTGTATATGGTGTTGTTGGAGGACCCACTCCTTCGAGTATTTCCGTAGATAGTCCTTTCATTGACAAAATTGGAAAAGTAATAGAGCCAATTCCTATCAAGGATTTTGATGAAGGTTTTCAAGTAGAGACAAAATTTCATAAAGGTACATTTACTATGATTGTGCCAATTCAAATGTCTTCAAATATTTCCATTGGAGATCAGATCAGCTTTTTCCCTGAATTTGAGTACCAAGTTTGCAATGAAACGATTTGTTATCCGCCTAATATTTTTTCTGAAGAGGTAATAATAAGCGTTATAAATGGAAATCCTAACCCTGCAAAACTTATTTCGAATTTTGATTTTGATTCAGATTCTATTTTAAATATTGTGGATAATAATATTTTGTCTTTTCTAATTCTTGCGTTGAGTATGGGATTTTTGGCGTTATTAACTCCATGCGTTTTTCCGATGGTTCCAATTACTATTTCCTATTTTACTCATAGGGCAGAGCATACCAATCAATCTGCAATAAAAGATGCTACGGTCTATATGTTCGGAATTATAGGAACATTTACAGTTCTTGGAATGTTACTCGCAATTATTTTAGGTGCTTCTGGAGCAAATCAAATTGCAGCTAATCCCTATGTAAATATTTTTATAGCAGCTTTGTTTATTTATTTTTCTTTTTCTTTATTCGGATTTTATGAAATCGAGATACCTGAGAGCTTAAGAAGATTCTCATTACAGAAAGAAAGCTCTAAAGGCTATTTAGGAATCTTATTTATGGCATTAACATTTACCTTAACTTCTTTTACTTGTACCGTGCAATTTATGGGGCTGATTCTTGTCGCTGCTTCTCAAGGAGAATGGTTTTGGCCCATTATTGGAATGTTAGTTTTTAGTACTGCTTTTGCATCTCCTTTTTTCTTTTTAGCATTATTTCCAAAATATCTAACTCAATTGCCCCAATCTGGAAGTTGGCTCAATAATGTGAAGGTTGTCATGGGTTTTCTAGAATTAGCTGCAGCATTTAAATTTATAAGCAATTCTGACTTAGTATGGAATTGGAATATTTTTTCATATGACGTAGTTCTCTTTCTTTGGTCTGTACTTATGTTATTGACTGCAGTTTATTTATTCGGACTAATAAGATTTAGACACGATTCCATTCAACCTCTAACTAGTAAAAAAGCTTTGATTGCATCAGTATTTTTAATTTTTTCACTGTATTTGTTCTCGGGTAATTTGGGATACTCCATTAATGGAACAATTCAATCATATTTACCTCCGAAAAAAGCAAGTTCGAATTTATTATGGGTAAATACCCTTGATGAAGGATTTCAAAAAGCTCAAGAAGAAAACAAAAATATTTTTATTGATTTTACAGGGGTAACCTGCACCAATTGTCGATGGATGGAAACCAATATTTTTACGATTAATTCAATTGAAGAAAAATTACAAAAATACGTTTTAGTCAGTTTATATACAGATTCAGGAAAAGATTTTAATCAAAAGAGACAATACCAAATAGAGCGATTTAAAACTGCAGCCCTTCCTTTTTATGTAATCCTTGATCCTAATGATAATATTATTGATACTTTCCCTGGATTGACTAGAGATAAAAAAGAATTTGAGTCTTTTTTAGATAAAGGATTATAAGGGAACAATTTTAGTTTTAAGTGGTATTAGTAAAAAATAATTTAGGAAAGACAATGAAGAAAATTTTTTTTGGAATATTAATTATATCAAATATTTTTGCTCAATCATCCATATTGTCGCAATTTAGTGATTCATTCGCAAATATTGTTGAAGGAGCGAACGAATCTGTAGTGACTATCACCACTACTAATACCGTTTCCATGAGAGAATATTCTGATTATTTCAGAGGATGGGGAAGATATTTTCCTGAAGAATATGAATCTAAATCATTGGGATCTGGAGTTATTGTCGATGAAAAAAATGCATATATAGTGACAAATCATCATGTGATTTATGATGAGAGAAACGATAAACCTGTTGATCAAATTCAAGTAGAATTAATTGATAAAAGAGTATTTAAGGCGACAGTTGTTGGGCTAGATAAAGGATCTGATTTAGCAGTTTTACAAATTGATGCAAAAGATTTAAAAGCTATCAAAATTGGAGATTCTGATAAAGTGCGTGTTGGAGAGTGGGTTTTAGCTATAGGAAGTCCATTTAGTGAAAATCTAAGCCATACTGTCACTGGAGGAATAGTCAGTGCATTAGGAAGAAATAATTTAATGTTAGGTGCAGATACCTATCAGGATTTTATTCAGACTGATGCAGCCATTAATCCTGGAAATAGTGGAGGAGCTCTTTTAAACCTAAAAGGTGAACTAATTGGAATCAATTCTGCTATCATTTCGGGTAATGGCCGCTCCAACGCGGGGATTGGATTCGCTATTCCAGCTCAAATGGTTCAAAAAGTGATGAACGATCTGATCGATAAAGGCTATGTTGTAAGATCATATCTTGGAATCTATATGCAAGATATTACAGAGGATCTTTATGAAGCTATGGATCTTAAAAATAGAACGGGAGCCATCGTCAGCGATATTGTTGAAGATAGTCCAGCAGAAAAAGCGGGTCTTGAAGAGGGAGATGTTATTTTTGAATTTGAGGACAAATCTATTACTAATGGTGCTCAACTAAGAAATTTAGTTTCAGGTACTACCCCAGGAACAAAGGTAAAACTAAAGATTAATCGATCTGGTAAGGATAAATATGTTTATGTTACACTTGAAGAACGAACAGAAACTCTTTTAGCATCTTCATCATCTAATACATTTAATGGCTTAGGATTAACAGTAAGAAATCTTTCCCAAGATATTCTTGATCAATTTAAGATAGACTTAGATATTTCCGATATTAATGGAGTCATTGTAGTTGAAACAGAACAGAATAGTCCTGCTGATAAAGCAGGTTTAACTAAAGGGGATATCATCTTACGTGTTGGAAGATCTTTAGTTGATGGTCTCTCTTCATTTAAAGAGGAATTGCAAAAGTATGATGAAGATCAAAAAATTCTTATGTTAGTTCGTCGAGGAAATTCTTCTAGATATCTTACTATTCAGCGATAACTAATCAAATTGCAATAGTTCTTCATTTCTAATAAGTTCTGACTTATGAGTATTAAGAAAGAACAGCCAAAAATCAATTTTGTTCAAAATGAACATGATGTTCTTTCTTATTGGTCTAAACATCAAGTGTTTCAGAAACTCAAAGAGAAAAATTCCAATGGTCCTAAGTGGAGTTTTTTAGATGGTCCGATCACTGCTAATAATCCTATGGGTGTTCATCATGCCTGGGGTAGAAGTCTTAAAGACTTGTATCAAAGATACAAGGCAATGAATGGATTTAATCTCCGTTATCAAAATGGATTTGATTGTCAAGGGTTGTGGGTAGAGGTTGAAGTTGAGAAAGAATTGGGCATTAAGTCTAAAAAAGAAGTTGAAGAGTTAGGAATTGAAAAATTTGTTCAGCTATGTAAAGACCGAGTTACCAAATTTGCGAAAGTTCAAACTGAGCAATCTATTCGATTAGGATACTGGATGGATTGGGACAATTCATACTTTACAATGTCAGAAGAAAACAATTATGCAATTTGGTCGTTCTTAAAAAAATTATTTAATGAAGGAAAAATATACAAAGGTTCCGATGTGGTTCCCTGGTCTGGAAGATCCGGTACTTCATATTCTCAAATGGAGATTATTGAGGGAAGAAAATTAACTGTTCATAAAGCTGTTTTTGTCAAGTTTCCTCTACTGAATAAAAACAATGAAAGTTTATTAATATGGACTACGACTCCCTGGACTTTGTCTTCCAATATTGCTGTCGCTGTAAACACTAAGCTTAAGTACTTAAAAATCAAGACCAGTGATAGCCAAATCTATTACCTTGCTAAAGAAAATCTCAAATATCAAAGGCTTGGAAAAGAGTTTTCAGAAAAGAAAAATTGGGTTGATGGTATCCCTAAATTGAAAACTCTTGATCAAATTTTTAAAGAGAGAGGTGGATATGAGATTATTGATGAAATTGATGGAAGTCAGCTTGTCGGAGAAAAATATTCATCCCCCTTTGACTATATCGAAGCTCAACAAGCCAAAGGAGGATTTCCGCTAGATCCTCAGGCTACCAATAACAAAAGTGCAATTGATTGCCATCTTATTGTTGATGGTGGTAAAGATTCTGAAGGAAATGATATGGTTGTTGAAGGGGAGGGTACAGGATTTGTGCATCTTGCCTCAGGTTGTGGTTCCATTGATAATAAACTTTGTAAACAATTTGATTTTGTAAGTATTTCTCCCATTGATAATCAGGCAAATTTTATTGAGGGGTTTGATTTTATGTCAGGAAAGAGCGTCATAGATAAGGAAGTAATTCAACAAATTATCAATGATTTAAAAGAAAGAAAATTTTTAGTATATGCTGAAGACTATCCTCATATTTATCCCCATTGTTGGAGATCAGGAGAAGAGCTTGTTTTTAAGCAAGTTGATGAATGGTATATCAACATGGACTGGAGAAATCAAATTAAAAAAATCGTGGATGATATCAATTGGATTCCATCATGGGGACAAGACCGTGAACATGATTGGTTGGATAACATGGGAGACTGGATGATTTCAAAAAAGAGATTTTGGGGTCTAGCATTACCAATATGGACATTCGAAGATGGAAGTTTTTATGTAGTAGGTTCTAAAAAAGAGTTGGAAGAACTTGCCATTGAAGGCTGGGATCAATTTAAAGGAAAAACTCCTCATAGGCCTTGGATTGATAAAGTTAAAATAAAGCATCCTCAAACTGGTCTAATTGGTACTAGGATTCCTGATGTTGGAAATCCTTGGTTAGATGCAGGTATTGTTCCATTTTCTACTATGGGCTACTTTTCTGATAAAGATTATTGGAAAGAATGGTTTCCCGCTGACTTTATTACTGAGTGTTTTCCAGGTCAATTTAGAAATTGGTTTTATTCTCTATTAGCTATGTCAGCATTTCTTGAAAATAAAGCACCTTTTAAAACTTTGCTTGGACATGCTTTAGTTAAAGATGAAAAGGGTGATGAAATGCATAAATCAGCTGGTAATGCTATTTGGTTTGATGATGCAGCTGAAGAAATGGGTGTTGATGTGATGCGATGGCTTTATGCTAGGCAGCCAGTTGAAAATAATCTGCTCTTTGGTTATGAAAAAGCCGATGAGGTAAGAAAAAAATTAATCGGATTCTGGAATGTCTATTCTTTTTATTGCACTTATGCAAAGTTAGATAATTTTAAACCATCAGAAGAATGGCTCCAAAAAGATCAATTGTCTTTGCTTGATGAATGGATTTTATCAAAACTTCATTTATTAATCGATGAGGCAAAACAGGATTTTGAGAATTTTAACGTTGATAAGTTTTTGAAAAAATTTGAGATATTTTTAGATGAACTATCAAATTGGTACGTCAGACAGAATAGAAGAAGGTTTTGGAAAAGCGAAAATGATTCTGATAAAATGATTGCCTTTCAAACGCTTTATCATGTTTTAGTGCATCTTGTAAAAATACTTTCTCCTATTCTTCCTTTTGTTACTGAAAGGATGTTCTTGAATTTAACTTCTCAAGATCCTGAAGAAAATAAAACTAGCGTGCATCTATGTAGTTTTCCAGAATCCGATAGTAGATTAATTAATTCTCAGCTTGTTGATAAGATGGAGATTTTAAAGGTTATTATTGAAAACGGAAGAGCGGTAAGAAAAAAAGCAAATATTAAAATCCGTCAACCCTTATCAAGTTTGAAAATTTTTACTAGAAATCAGGATATACATTCATTCATAATTGAACAGAAACAATTGATTTTAGATGAATTAAATATTAAAGAAATTATTCTTGAAAAAGACGTAAAAAACATGGGAGTATTTAGCATCAAGCCTAATTTTAAATCATTATCTCAAAAATTTGGAGATAAAATGTCAGAAATTATTAAGAATATCAATAGTCTTGATTCAAACATTGTTGTACAAAAATATTTTGATGGAGAAGCTTCTTTTGAATCAGAGAATGAATTATCTTTTGAAGACATAATTATTGATATTGAAAATTCAGAGTCTGAAGTAGCGTTTTTCTCAAAAGATAATGTTGTAAGCTTAAATATTGATATTGACGAAGAGCTAATGCATGAAGGGTTAGTAAGAGATCTGATAAGACATGTACAAACAATGAGAAAAGATGCAGAGTTAAATGTCGAGGATCGAATAGTTATCGGCTCTAAATTCTCAAAGCTTTTTAATGATGCATTATCAAAAAATAAAGAATATTTTATGAATGAAACTTTATGTTTGGAGATTGTAGAAAATCTAGAAAAATTTACTTATAATTCATCTTTTACTTTAGAAAATGAAAAATTTGAAATATTCATAAGAAAAGCAGATTGAGGTGTGTATTGAAAAAGAAATATAGCGTAAAGGAATTAAAAGAATTTAAAGAAAATATTCTTGAAAAAATTTATGAAGTGAATGATCAAATTGAAACTGTTCGTTCAACAACAAATAATTCTCGAAATATTTTTATGGAAGACAAAGGTGAGGATTTTGATGAGGGAACAGAGTCAAGTGAAGTTGAGAAAAGTTTTTTCCTTATGTCAAGAGAATCTGACTATTTAGTTAATCTAAAGAAAGCTTTGCAAAGAATTGAAGATGGATCATATGGAATTTGTGAAGTTTATCAAGAAGATCCTGATAAATGTCAATGTTTAGAAAAACCATTAATAAGTAAGGAAAGATTAATTGAAGTTCCTAATGCAACAAAGGGTGTACTTTGTAAAGAAAAAAAGAATTTAAATCTAATATAATGCAATTAATACTTTTTGCATCTTTAGTGTTTTTAGACCAGCTTTCTAAGTTTTTTATTCACCTTAAGTTTTTTCTTTACGAAAGTATTCCAATCATCCCTGGCATTCTCAATTTCACTTATATAAGAAATGAAGGTATAGCATTTGGAATAAATTTTACTGGTTCTAAACTTTTTTTTATCATAATACCAATCATAATTACCTACTACCTTTATCAACTTTTAAAGGATAAAGATTTTCAAGATTATCAGTCTCAACTAGGCTTAACATTAATAATATCTGGTGCAGTAGGAAATATCATTGATCGAATTTTTAGAGGTTATGTCGTTGATTTCATTGATTTTTATTGGGGAAATAATCACTGGTATGTATTTAATGTAGCTGACTCTTCTGTAACCATAGGAATGATTCTATTATTGTTAAGCAATTTTATTAATAAAAAATGATTAGTCTTGCTATCTCTAATATTGATGATTCCATAAGAGTCGATCAATTTCTTTCAGATAGATTTGATAATTTATCACGTTCAAAAATCCAAAAACTAATTCAAGATAATTCTATTTTAGTTAATGGTGAAAGTGTGAAAAAAAAATATCTTCTTCAAATTGGTGATAAAATTACTTTAGAGGAAAAAATTCTTAATCAAACTTTTAAAGAGATAATTCCATGGGATTACCCATTAGAAATTTTATATCAAGATGAAGATTTAGCTATAATTAATAAGCCAAAAGGGATTGTTGTCCACCCAACTACAGTAAATCAAGATCATACCCTAGTTAACATTCTACTTAGTCACTTTGATAAAAAAATTGACCAAAGTATAGATTCATTAAGACCAGGAATAGTTCATAGGCTTGATAAAGACACAACTGGAATTATGATCATTCCATTTACAAGTTATGCCCATTGGAAAATAGCTGAACAATTTAAGAATCGTGAAGTCAAGAAAGAATATTTAGCAATTACCTGGGGTTTGTGGAATGAAAAAGAAGGACTCGTTAATGATTACATTATTCGAAATAGATCAAATCCAAAACAATTTATATCTACCTCTTTAAAAAGGGGTAAGAATGCTACTACTAATTTTGAATTGGTAAAAAATGGTCAATATTTATCTTTAATAAAGTTTTTTCCAACTACTGGTAGAACTCATCAAATTAGAGTTCATTCAAAATCAAAAGGACATATTATTTTTGGCGATGATTTGTATGGAGGTGGATTGAGTAAAGCTAGGGAATATTCAAAAGATATTGCAGATAAAATGATTGAATACGCTAGTCCTGTAGCAGGACATTTTTTACATGCTGCTTCGATTTCATTTTTTCATCCAGTCCAGAATCAAACAATGACTTTTTCAGTCAATCCAGATGATCAATTTCAAAAGTTACAGAATGATATTTTAAGTGAAGCAGTCTGATAAAAATATCCAAGAATTTCTCACCTTTTTGAAATTTGAGAGGAGATTCTCTCAGAAAACCATTGAAGCCTATGGTAAAGATATTGAGGATTTTTTCAGTTTTGTTCAAAAAAAAGGAAAGAAGTTTAGTCAAGTAAATAAAGATCTCATTTTCGAATATCATCAAGATATAGAATTACAAATAAGTCCGAGGACTTTTTCTAGAAAACTTTCTTCTTTAAGAACATTTTTTCGTTTTTTGAACCATGAAGGAATTATTAATGATTCAGTTATGTATGAAGTAAAGTCTTATCCCTCTCCAAAGTTCAAAAAGCATATCCCATCCTATATATCCAAAAAGCAGTTTTCTCAATTAATTGAAGATATCAAGGATGACAGTTCTTTGGCTGATTTTGAGAGATTTAGGAATTTATCTATACTAAGCCTTTTCTTTTCTTCGGGACTTCGTTTAGAAGAATTAACCAGCATTAAAAGATCCGATATTGATTTTCATTCCAATACGATCAAAGTATTAGGAAAAGGTAATAAAGAAAGAATCATTAATTTTGACAGTTTGACCAATGATTTTTTGGAAAAATTTATTCAAATCTTTGACAGAATCGACTTGAATAAAATCAAAGTGAGTGATAACTTGTTTTGCAAAAAATTAAAGAATGAATTTTGTAAATTGTCAAGATTTAACATTCAATATATTGTGATGAATAGTTTAAAAAAATTAAATATTAATTCTGTAGGTCCTCACACCTTGAGACATTCTTTTGCAACGCATTTGTTAAATAGTGGTGTTGAATTAAATGCAATTAAAGAATTAATGGGTCATGAAAGTATTTCATCGACTCAAGTATATACCCATGTTAATATTGCTAAACTTACGGAAGAATTAGAAAATGCTCACCCTAGAGGTAAAAAATGAATTTAGAATATCTAGGAATATCTAATAAAAATTTTATAGTCAATGCTTCCCCAAAAGCTCTAGTTAATAAAGCTATTAAAGATAATGAGGGGGTAATTGGTTTAAATGGTTCTTTAATGGTGGATACAGGTGAATTTTCTGGAAGAATACCTAATGATAAATTTATAGTGGATAATCCTGATTCTTCTGACAAAATATGGTGGGGAGAGGTTAATCAAAAAATTTCTTCTGAAAATTTTGATCATCTTTTACATAAAGTAGTATCTTCTTATAATACTCATGAAAATACTTTTCATATTTTCGATGGTTCAGCTGGAGATTCTAGTCGCTATAATTTCAGAGTTCGTTTCTTGACCAAAAAAGCTTGGCAATCTTTATTTGTTAACAATATGTTTTTAAGATATCGACGCGAGAATGAACTTCAAAATTTTGAGCCTGATTTTACTATTATCAATGCCTTTGATGTTAAAGAAAAAGACTGGAAAAAATACGGACTAAATTCTGAAAACTTCATAGTGTTTAATATTGAAAAAAAGATTGGAATCATTGGGGGTACCGAATACGCAGGGGAAATGAAAAAAGGTATTTTTTCTATGTTGCATTACTATCTTCCTCAACAAGGTGTGTTCTCAATGCATTGTTCTGCAAATGTTTCTGAAAAATTTGATAATACTGTGATCTTCTTTGGATTATCAGGAACAGGGAAAACTACCTTAAGTACTAATATGAATCGCCCACTTATTGGTGATGATGAGCATGGTTGGTCTAATACTGGTGTTTACAATTTTGAGGGTGGATGTTATGCTAAAGCAATCAATTTAGATAAAGATAAAGAGCCTGAAATTTATAATGCTATTCGCTTTGGAACATTATTAGAAAACGTAGTTTATGATCCCATTACCTACCAGGTAGATTTTGATGATAATTCTAAAAGTGAAAATTCAAGAGTCTGTTACCCAATTCATTATGTTGATAATTCTCTTGCGTCACGTGGAAAAAGAAGTTTCGGTCCTCACCCAAAATCCATAATTTTTCTTACTTGCGATGCTTATGGCATTATGCCTCCTGTGTCACGCTTAACCAAAAAACAAGCGATGTATCATTTTATATCAGGGTATACTGCAAAAATGGCAGGCACTGAAACTGGAGTAAAAGAGCCAAAAGCTGCATTTTCCCCCTGTTATGGTGGACCTTTTCTTACACTTCATCCTTTAAAATATGCTGAATTATTAGAGAAAAAAATGGATGAACATAACTGTAATGTTTACATGGTAAACACTGGTTGGTCTGGATCTTCAGCATCCAGTGGTAGTTCAAGAATTTCTTTGAAAGATACTAGAAAAATAATCGATTCAATTATTAATGAAAGTCTTGATTTTTCATCTCCCATAAAAGATGATTTTTTTGGGTTTGAAATTCCAAAAATCGAAGGATTTAATGAAGAATTTCTTGTTCCTCTTAAAGCATGGAAAAACGTTGATGAATATCATCAAGTTGGTTCAATGTTAACAAAGTCATTTGTGAAAAACTTTGAAAAATATAATATCACTGATCAAGAAATTCTGAATTCTGGTCCATCAGTAAAATAACTTATCAAATCACGACACTATTTTTATTGATAGACTTCATATTTATTAAATGAATTTTTAAAAAAAGGAGTAAAAATGGCAACTTTAATTTTAAGAGATACTCATAGAGCTCTTGAAAATGAAATGAAAGAACTTGAAAAGCAGAAAAGAGAGAATTCTGTTCAAATTAAAGAAGCAGCAGATCAAGGTGACTTGAAAGAGAACGCAGAATATCATGCCGCTAGAGAAAAACAAAGTCTTATTGTTTATAAAATTCAGTTGATGCAATCTTATTCACCTTTTAAAATGATTGAGAATAGTGACATTGGAACAGATCAAGTAGGTTTTGGAAATAAGGTCGGTATTTTAGAAGAAGGAAAATCTAAACCTGAAGATTACTACTTGCTTGGTCCAGTTGAATCAGAGTTGGACCTTTACCCATTTATTGTAACATACCACTCACCTTTTGGAAAAGCAATGATGGGTAAAAAAGTTGGGGAAAATTTTTCTTTAGAAATTAATGGAAATGAAATCAAGTTTACTATTGATTCAATTAGTAAAATCAACACTTAGTTATTTCCTCGCACTCAACATTAAATAAATACCAAGAAGTAAAAAGATAAAGTTAGATAGCCAGACTCCAATGAATGGCGATAAGACTCCAGCATAGGCTAAAGATTGACCTAGCTTTAATAAAATTATATAGCTAAGCACTATACCGAGGCTGATTCCGATACCCTGTGTTAAAGAGGTGTTAGATCGATATACTGAAATTGGGATTCCACAAAAAACCAAGATAAAGCATATAAACGCATAAGCAATTTTATATTCAAGATCTACTTTCCATCTTTTGGCATTGATTCCATTGGATTCTAAAAAACTAATCTGTTTTTTCAAATTTTTATAGGTCATTTCGCTTGAAATTTCTCCAACAGAGAGAATATCATCCAATGAAAATTGCAATTGAATTAAGGAGTCACTTTCAGAAATGATTGTTGAGAATTCTAATCCTTCTTTATCAAACTTTCTTATTGAATAATTGGAAATATTCCATTTATTTTCTTCTATCCAAGCAGCATTTTTGGCATCAATTCTTTCTATAACGACGTTCGAATTAAGATTTAATTGATTCATAGAAAAAATCTGATTTTCTTTCATATTAAAAAACTCGATACTGATTAGAAAATCTTCATTTTTAAGAAAATAAATATTTTCTATATCGCTATTTTTTTTCACTGTCTTTGAAATAGCTTGTTCTTTGATTTGCTCTTTTAGGATATTGGAAGGAATAACAATATTATTTTCTAAATAAAAAGAAAAAAGGCTAATAAAAATTCCTAATGAGAGCATTGGTGCAATCAGTCGATATAAGCTCCAACCTGAAGATTTTAAAACTAACCATTCTTTATTTTGGGTCATTATCCCAAATGTGAAAACTGAAGCTACTAAACATGAAATTGGTAAAGATAAAAGCAACATGGATGGCAAAGAGTAGTAGTAATAATAAAGATAAACTTCTCTAGGAGATTCATTGTCTATAAATTTATTTAAATTCTCAAAAATATCGACAATAAGAGAAATCAAAGTGAGAAATACTAAAAGAAGAATGAAGTTTTTTAGAAATTGTGTTAATATATAAAAGTCAATTTTTTTCATTATATTGTTAACTTAAAAAATGATTGAAACAATTAATATTTTTTTTGCCAATCTTTCAAATTTTCTTTGGGGAAGCTATGGTATTTCCAATCTAGTAATTGGGGGAGGTGCATTTTTTTTAATTAGATCTCGTTTAACTCCTTTCAGATATTTAAAGCATGGATTTGCAATCCTTTTAGGTAAATATGATAACAAAGATGACGAAGGTCAAATTTCGCATTTTCAAGCCTTATCTACTGCATTATCAGGGACTGTAGGTATTGGAAATATTGCAGGGGTTGCGTTAGCGATTAGTATTGGAGGACCTGGAGCTCTTTTTTGGATGTGGGTTAGTTCAGTGCTTGGGATGGCAACAAAATTCTATACATGTTCATTAGGAATTCTTTTTCGCGGAAGAGACTCTGCTGGAGTGTTGCAGGGCGGACCAATGTATGTCATTGAAGAGGGAATGGGAAAAAAATATAAATTTTTAGCCTATTGGTTTAGTCTTGCTGGACTTATAGGATGTCTATCTTTATTTCAATCTAATCAGCTTACTCAAATTATCCATGATCAGATTATAAATATTAGCTCTTCAAACTTTGATCATTTCTTTTTAAAACTTGGAATCGGGTTACTCATAGCATTTATTGTTGCATTAGTAGTTTTTGGCGGTATAAATAGAATAGCTGAAGTTGCATCTAAGTTGGTTCCATTAATGATTTTAGTGTATATGGTAGGTGGGATAGCGATTCTCCTCTTAAACTTAAACCAACTTTTATCCATATTTCAATTAATACTCACATCTGCTTTTCAGGGGAGCGCAGTAGCAGGAGGTTTTGTTGGTGTTTCAATCGTAATTAGCCAGGGGTTTAGGCGAGCAGCATTCTCTAATGAAGCAGGAATGGGAACAGAAGTAATGGCAATTAGTGCTACTAAAAATAATGAGCCAATTCGTTCAGGATTAGTTGCGATGATTGGTCCTATTATTGATACCTTAATTGTTTGCAGTATTACTGGATTTGTCATTCTTTTATCTAATGATTGGTCCCAAGGGCAACTTTCAGGAGTATCATTAACTCAAGCAGCTTTTGAGAATCATTTAGGAGTTATTGGAAGAATAATTGTTTTTTTCTCTGTAGTTACTTTCGGATTATCTACCATGTTTGGATATTCTTATTATGGGTGCAAATGCGCTTCATATCTTTTTGGTGTTGAAGCAAAACAGATTTATAGAATTTTTTACATTGCAACGATAGCGATTAGTGCAGTGTTATCTATTGATTTAGCAATCAACATTTTAGATTCGATGTTTGCTTTGATGGCATTTCCTACAATGATTTCAGCAATTTACTTAGCTCCAAATATCAATAAAGAAGCAAAAAAATATTTTTTAAATCTTAAGAAGGAGAAATAAATGAAAAATATATTCATCTTTGATATGGATGGAACACTTACTCCATCTAGACGTTCTATGACTGAAAATTTTGAGATATTTTTTTCTGATTGGGCTGAAAGAAATTTATTTTATTTAGTGAGCGGAAGTAATCTAGAAAAAATAAAAGAACAAGTGCCCCAATATATTTTAGATCGTTCTAAAGGAGTTTTTACCTGTGGAGGAAATCAACTTTGGATGTCAGGCAAGCTTATTTATGATCATAAATTTCCACCACCTCAAGACTTGATTGATTTTCTTGAAGAAAAGCTTTCTTTAAGCAAATATCCTAAAAGAACTGGAAACCATATAGAAGATAGAGGCTCTATGTTAAACTTTAGTATAGTTGGAAGAAATTGTTCCCTTGAAGAGAGGTTAGACTATTTTGATTATGATCAAAAGTACAATGAAAGATTAAAAATTTCTCAAGAAATTATAAGCAAATGGGATAATTTAGATGCTGTAATTGGTGGACAAATATCAATAGATATTACGCCAAAAGGAATGAATAAGTCTCAAGTATTAAATGAAATCAAAAAATATTTTCCTAATGAAAAATATATTTTTATTGGAGATCGAACTTTTGAAGGCGGGAACGATTATCCATTAGCTTATATAATGTTAAAAACCGATAATTGTTCTGTATATCAAGCTGGTGAGCCTTCTGCAGAAGATGGATATAAAGCAACTAAACAAATTCTTTTAAAGCTTGAAAATGAACGATAATTTGCATCTCTATAAGGCACGTTTTGAATCTGAGCTGACTAATTTTTTTAGCCAAACTGGTCCTAAATATTTATATGATCCTATAAAATATTTTATGTTGTCAGGTGGCAAAAGATTGAGGCCCTCAATAGTTCTTTTTCTTGGTGATTTTCTAAAAAATAACCCCAATGATATGATGAATGCAGCCTTGGGCGTAGAATTTCTACATTGTTTTTCCTTAGTTCATGATGATATAATGGATGAAGATGATTTAAGGCATAATCAAGAAACGATTCACAAAAAATGGGATAATGCTAGTGCAGTATTATCTGGTGATGGGTTAGGTGCATTAGGTCCTATTTATATAAGTAAAATTGAAAAAAATACGTTGGAGATTTTAAGGAAATATAATCGAGTCATTCTTGAAATTTGTGAGGGGCAGGCTTATGATATGCAATTTGAAAATCAAAATATTGTTTCTGATGATTATATTCTAATGAGCTCAAAAAAAACTGGTGTTCTTTTTCAATTATGCTTTGAAATACCGGTTATCAATAATGGAGAAAACTCAGAATTATTAGAATTATTTAGTTTAATTGGACTCAATTTAGGAATCATATTTCAGATTCAAGATGATGTTTTAGAAGTTGATAATCTTGAATCAGATATTGGTAAAAGTATTTTTTCAGATATTAAACGAAATAAAAAAACTATTTTAACATCCTTAGCATTTGAACATTTGGGAGAGAATTGGCTTGATTTTCAAAATAATATCTCTCAACATAATCATTCTTTGAAGAGAACTATGTTAATTCAATATTTGAAGGATAACAAAGTTGATGTATTGGCTAGGGAGAAGGTTGATTTTTATAAACATAAAGTATTTGACAATGTTAAAAAGCTTCCAACAATTTTTCAGGAACCGATAAACGATACTATTAGTTTAATAATAAGGAGAAAAAAATAATGTTCAACGATCTTAAAGGTTTTTCTAATCATATTAATTCTGTAATACAAGAATTGAAAGTTTTTGATTTTCCTTATAGAAAATTTGATAAAGTAGTTATTGTTGGAATGGGAGGATCTGCAATCGCAGGTTCATTAGCAAAAGAGTTAGCATCTTTTGAACATAATATTTTTATTGAAAGGGGATATAAGCCTACAGTTAAAATAGATAGCAAGACTTTAGTCATTGTTTCATCGTATTCTGGGAATACAGAGGAGACTCTCAGTTATTTCTCTAAAATACTCAATCAAACAACAATGATTTATGGAATTTGTTCAGGAGGGAAATTGCTTGAAGAATTAAAAAATAATAATTTTCCACTTTATCTTCTTCCCGGTGGATTTTCTCCAAGAGCTACATTAGGGTTTACGCTTACTTTATTGATTAAAATCCTTAATGAAAAATTATTAGAAAAATATGATTTGGACTTATTTAATAATTTAACAGAATCTTTTCCAACAGAAAATTCAATAGTTTACAGAGATGCATTAAAGATATTTAACACTTTTCCAGTTATTGTTACTGAAGAAGAGAATTTTTCAATAGGATATCGATTTAAATGTCAGTTGAATGAAAATAGTAAAATGCTTGCTTATAATCTTTCCATTCCAGAAATGAATCATAATGAAATCATTGGATGGGAAGGAGATTTAATTGATAAAAATTTCTGCATGGTTTTTTTGATAGACCAAGTTAGTTCTTATCATAGAAATATAAAGAGGAAAGAAATCACATCAAAGATTCTACCAGATAACGTAAAACAGCTTGAAATAGAACTTCCTTCTCAAATATCCAGTAATCTTTTAATGAAGTATTTCTATTGGATTCATTACACAGATTGGATGTCTTATTGGTGTGGAATTTTGAGAAATGTTGATATTGAAGCAGTGAAATCTATAGATTTCTTAAAAAAACAGCTATCTAGCTAAATTTTTTTATCAAGAGCACTGAGTTATGGCCTCCAAAACCAAAGGAGTTGCTCATCGCGATTTCAACATTTTTTTCTTTTGCTAAATTTGGCGTGTAATCTAAATCACATTCGGGATCAATATTTTCCAAATTTATAGTAGGAGGTATTAGAGAGTTATTGATTGCGTAAATACAAGCAATAGCTTCAATGGCTCCAGTGGCACCTAAGAGATGACCAGTCATCGATTTTGTAGAGCTAATGCTTACATTTTTTGAACAGTTTGCAAAAGATTTTTTTATTGCATTGGTTTCAAGTAGGTCATTATAGTAGGTTGATGTTCCATGAGCATTGATATAGCTAACCATCTCAGGAGAAATTTTAGCATCTTCAAATGCCTTATTAATTGCAGAGCTTGCTCCAATACTCTCAGAATGAGGCTGTGTAATATGGTAAGCATCATTAGTGCTTCCATACCCAATTATCTCGCCAAGAATTCTAGCCCCTCTTTTTTGAGCATGCTCTAATTCTTCAAGAATAATTATTCCACTTCCTTCAGAAAGAACAAAACCATCTCTAATCTTATCAAATGGTCTTGAAGCTTTTTCTGGATTATCATTATTTTTTGACAACGCTTTCATATTAGAAAAACCCGATATGGTCAATGGAGTAATTCCAGCTTCACTTCCTCCACAAACCATTGTGTTGATCATTCCATTTTGTATCAACTTAAAGCTAATACCAATTGAATCTGTTGCAGAGGAGCAGGCTGTAGAAATAGAAAAATTAATTCCATTAAAATCATATTTAATCGCAATTTGTCCTCCAGCAATGTTGGGAATCATTTTTGGAACATAAAAGGGAGAAACACCTCGTTGACCTCTAGAGATATATTTTTCATGCTCACTTTCTAATGTATTCATTCCTCCAACTCCAGTTCCAATGATAACTCCAACATTATTGGTATCTATTTCAGACTGTTGGATAGCTTGATCTGCAGCAATTAATGCATACTGTGAAAACAAATCTAATTTTTTTGAATCTTTTTCTTCAAAAAAATTATTGGAATCATAATCTGATATTTCTCCACCAATTTTAACACTAAGAGATTCAGTATTTATTTTTTTTAAAAGGGATATTCCGGATTTTCCAGAAACTAAATTCTTCCATAATTGGTTAGAATTAGAACCAAGAGAGGAAATACTTCCAGTACCAGTTATTACAACTCTACGAGACAATTAATTAAGCGTTTTTATTGATATATGAAATTGCTGAACCAACAGTTGTAATAGATTCTGCATCTTCGTCTGGAATTTCGATGTCAAATTCTTCTTCAAATTCCATAATTAACTCAACAGTATCAAGTGAGTCAGCTCCTAAATCGTCTAGAAAACTTGCTTCTGACACAACTCTAGATTTATCAACACTGAGTTTTTCAGAAATTATACTTATTACTTTTTCATCATGTGACATATTTATCTCTCCTAATTAAGTGACATTCCACCATCTATATAAAATGTTTGCCCAGTAATATAACTTGCTTCTTCAGAACATAAAAAATGAACCATATTAGCAATATCTGAAGGCTTACCGAATTTATTTAATGGAATCCTTTCAAAATAGCTTTTTTTTATAGTTTCAGAAAAATGAGATATCATATCTGTCTCAATTACCCCTGGAGCAATGCAATTTACTAATATATTTCTTTTGCCTACTTCCTTAGCCAATGATTTAGTTAGCGCAATAAGTCCACCTTTAGAAGCAGCATAATTTGATTGACCTTTATTTCCATCCGTGCCAGAAATTGATGAAATATTAATTATTCTTCCGAAATTCTTTTTAATCATTCCTTTTAAAACATATTTCATCAAATGAAAAGGAGCATGCAAATTGATATCCATAACATCCATCCAATCTTTATCAGTCATTCTCAGTAGAATATTATCCCTATGAATACCCGCATTATTAACTAAAATATCAATCGATTGGTT
>JAFMFP010000018.1 GCA_017856055.1 Fidelibacterota bacterium
TATCAAATTTCTTAGTAGCGTATCGCCATCGCATACTGTCTAGAATACTCATTAGGATGGTCCTTTCAAGATAATGACAACAATAGCTGTAATTAGCATGATAGAAATCAAAGTTCCCACGACTAATTTTAAGATATTCTTCTCTGAGATTTCATGCAATTTCATTGCAAAGACTCATTCATCCACTCTAAGTACTTAGAATCAACCTTAGAAGTCTCAATGGTAACAATTTCAGGAATTTCATAATTATGTAGCTGACGAATGGTTTCATACACTGCTTCTTCATGACGCTTGTCGGTTTTGATTAAGAGGATTACTTCTCGAGATTCGGTAATTCTACCTTCCATCATAAACTTGGAGCGAACACGAGGAATCATAGTTACACAAGCTACCTTTTTTTCCTTTAAAAGCGTATTTGTCAAAACTTTCATTGCTTTATGGCTATCTGAGGTTGTTTTAATGATAATCATCTTATTTTGAAGCGATCCAACTTGTGACAATTTCTTCTAAAATATCCATCGGAACTCCCCCAGTTGCTAAAACAACATCATGAAATTCTTGTAAGGAAAATTTCTTTCCAAGTTCTGTCTCTGCCTTAGCACGTAATTCTTGAATTTTTAACATCCCTACTTTATAAGAAACCGCTTGACCTGGCCAAACAATATGACGTTCTACCATTCCAATACAATCTCCTTCAGGATTAGCCGTGTTTTGTAAATAATATTCTATACCCTCTTCTCTAGTCCAGCGGTAATGATGGATTCCGGTATCGACCACCATACGACACGCTCTCCATAACTCTCCAGATAGTCTTCCAAAGTCGGAATACGGATCTTTGTAAAGGCCAATTTCTTTAGGTAAGGTTTCGGAATACAACGCCCATCCCTCTGAAAATACACTATATCCACCGTATTTTCTAAAATTAGGAATATTCTTTAATTCTAAGGTTGCAGATATTTGCATATGATGCCCAGGAATAGCTTCATGATATGCTAGGTTTTCTAATTTATAAATCGGCATATCTTTCATACGATACAGATTAGCATAATAGATTCCTGGACGACTTCCATCAGCTTGACCTCTGTTATAAAAAGCAATTCCTGCAGAAGCTTCTCGATAAGGCTCTACGGCTCTTACTTCAAGAGGAATCGAAGGTAATCCATAAAATAATTCTTCAATACGTGCCGTTAAAGTATCAACCACAACATTAACTTGATCTAAATACATTTGACGACCTTTAGGGCCTTCAGGGTAGTAAAATTGTGGATCGTTTCGCATGAATTCAAAAAAGTCCTGTAAAGAACCTTCGAATTCTACCTGTTCCATAATTGCATAAATTTCTTTGTGGATACGATCCACTTCACTTAATCCTACAGCATGGACTTCTTCAGCAGTCATTCCAAGCGTCGTATAACCATCCAGCATAAATTGATAATATTCAGCTCCATTTGGTAACTTCCAGATTCCGTGATTATTATCTGCTAATACTTGCTGATTTAGTAAAACTTCAATCAAATCTCTATAGGCTTTATTAACAATCGTAACTAAAATAGCCTCTGCTTCACTCTGATATCTTAAAGCAATCGCATCATCAAGGTTCAATGCTTTCATTTTGGTCATAAAATCTTTATAGATTACATTTTGCTCTTTAGAATCTTGAACAAATGGATATCCAGAAATAATATTTTCGCAGGTCTTAATCGCTTGTGGATAGACAAAGCTAGGAGCAAGGTTACGGATATCTTTACGATAATTTAATTCATCGATTAAATCCTGAAATAATGGTTCAATATTGCGTAATCTTGTTAAATAATCTTTAAGATCAGCTTCTTCTTCCACTTTGTGATAATTCATCAAAAATGAAGGAATCGAGGAATGTATTCCACCTCGATGTGTAACGGGATAATCGTTAAAAATAAATTTATCAACATCAATAGAGCGTTGGAGTCTTTTCTCCATGACTTTGTAACTGATTTGTGTATCAGAATCTAATTTATCATATTGAATGTTTTTCTTAAGGAAAGCCAAGTCAAATTTGGACTGTTTTGATTGGGAGCGACGGAATTCCCAGGTGATATCGTCCCATTTGTCATAATTCGATTTATAGCCTAGAGTTGTTTGAAACTGAGGACTATCTAAAACTTGATCTTGGAAGATAGACTCAAAAAATTGATTCGCCTCTTTAATAGCTACTTCATCAACTTTTGAAGTAGAGCAACTCGCTAAAAAAAATAATGTTAATAGTACTAGTTTTTTCATTTTTCTCCTCTTTTAAGAATTTAACACCATTTCCGCAGACAGTACGGTATTTTCAACTAACATAGCTATTGTCATGGGACCTACTCCTCCAGGCACTGGAGTAATAGCTGAAACTTTTCCCATTACAGTATCTTGGTTGACATCTCCAACGAGATAAATATCATTTCTAGGAGGGTCAAGTCGTGTGATACCCACATCAATTACAATAGAACCTGCCTTGACAAAGGATTCATCAAAATATTCTGGCATTCCCGTAGCAGCTACTAGAATATCTGCCTCTTTAGTAAAAGATGATAAATCTTTGGTTCCACTATGACAAAGAGTAACGGTTGTATTTCCGAATGATTTAAGACTTGCTAGCATAGACATGGGTCTACCCACAATATTGCTTCTCCCTACCACCACCATATGTTTCCCAGATAAATCTATCTGATAAAAATCTATTAAATGCATAATTCCTTTAGGAGTACATGGAATAAATCGAGGATTACCTACTGATAATAAACCAATATTTTCAGGATGAAATCCATCAACATCTTTTTTGGGATCAATCGCATAAATAACTTTTTGATTATCAATATGTTTAGGAAGTGGAAGTTGTACTAAAATTCCATGAAATTTTGGATCTTTGTTGATGGATTCAATGATATCTAATAATTCATTTTCAGAGATATTACTCTCCAATTGATACACTTTAGAGTGCATTCCTAGTGACTGAAATTTTCGAACTTTGTTTTGAACATAAATTTTTGAAGCAGGGTCATCACCCACTAGAATGGCTGCTAATCCAGGATTAAGTTCATGCTTTTGAAGATGAGTTATTCTTGAAAGAACATCATTATAAAAAGAATTTGCAACAGTTATACCGGATAAAATTTTAGTTTCCACAATTCTATCCTCAATCGATTACTTCATCAATACGTTCAATTAGTGATTTAATCTTCGTTTCAACCTGTTCTTTGAAGGCATATTCTCCTCTTTTATAGGATAAAAGTTCATCGGAAATATTCAAAGCAGCTAAGATAGCAATTTTAGTAGCATTAATGGAAGAAGGAGCACTCTCCTGAATTTCCTTCATTTTTTCATCAACATAACTTGCAACTTCACGAATATAATCTTCATTAGATGATGCTCTCAGGGCATATTCTTGTCCAAAAATCCATACTTTTACTAATTGTTTATCTTCCATTATATAACCTATTATTTATCGCGTAAAATTCCTTTAAATTTACTTGATATAATTTTTATAACATCATTTATTATTGGATTTACATCATTATCTTCAAGTGTCTTCTTATCACTCTGAAAAGTCAATTTAAACAAGACATCTTGGTCACTATCTTGCTTAGACTTTTTAAAAATATCTACAGGTTTAACATCAATTAATATTGATTGATTAGTTGATTGCATCACTTTAACAACATCACCAATAATCACTGAAGAACTTAGTTTAAAATTAAGATCACGAATGACTTTTGGATAAGGAGCAATTTCTTGAAACTTAACCGCATAATTGGAATACTGATCAAATGTTTGCAGATTAATATCCATTAAATGAACGGGATGTTTATGAGCAATATCCAGCTTTCTTAAAAAAGAAGACTTTACGGTTCCAATAGATGCTATAGAATCACCTTTACTATCAACAATATCTTGATAAGAATCTAAATACGGATGTTTGTTAGTGATAAATTTTAGTTTAGTGGACATAAAATGGACATTTATATTTTCTAAAACCCCTTTTAAATAATAAAAAGAAAGAGGAATACTTTTAAAATGCACATTATTATCTTGCCAATTCCCATGGACCAAGGAAGAAAATGAAGATTGTTGATTGATACCTGAAAGCCCTTCTCCTTCTTTTGAGAAGATCGTTCCGTATTCATAGAATTGCACATCAGCATTTCCATTTTTAAAATTATAATCTAAGTTTTTTAACAACCCTTGATGTAAAGTAGTTCTAAGAGTGTTCATTCTTTCAGAAGTAGGATTCAACACTTCTATAGGATTAATTCCAAATGCATTAACTTCTGATATATCTTGTAGAGAATTATTATAACATTGACTAAAACCTAAACTGGAAAGATGATTTTTCAGCTTAGAAATTGAATATTCATCATCTTTTGTATTCACTAAGGTAGTTTGATAAGTAAAATCAGACTGAATGTTCTCATAGCCAATAGAACGCAATACTTCCTCAACTAAATCTGCTTCTTGATCGATATCATGTCTGTAAGTAGGAATTAAACATTCCCATCCATCTTTAGTCTCTTTAGGGTTAAAATCTAATTGTTTTAAAAGAGAGGTTATTTCCTTCTTTGGAGTAATCTGACCAATAACGGAGTTAAGATTGATTTCACTCAAATATAATTTTTTTGATTCCAAATTGACAGCGCATGAGTCAGTAATTTGTGAAGATAACTTACCTCCTGCTATTTCTTCTATTAACTGAATAATAATCAGTAAAGCTTCCATAGAGCTATTAGGATCAATTCCTCGTTCAAATCTCCTGGATGCTTCTGATAGTAGTCCAAGTTTCTTAGAACCTTTCCTAATGATGATCGGATCAAAATAAGCACTTTCAATTAAAACTTCTGTAGTCATATCAGTAACTGCACTATCATAGCCTCCTATAATACCAGCTAGAGCAACAGTTTCTTTAGAATCAGTAATAACCAAATGATTTTGAGACAACTCATAGGTTTCTTCATCTAAAGCATGATACTTTTCTTTCTCCTTAGCCCATTGGACCGCTACGGTTCTTTTTTTGAACTTAGAAAAATCAAAAATATGCGTTGGTTGACCGATTTCTAATAAGATAAAATTGGAGATATCAACCAAATTATTGATACTTTTTTGACCGACTGATTTTAGATAATTTTTAAGCCAATCAGGAGAAGGTCCCACTTTTACATCATTCATTACTGCCCCAATATAGCGAGTACATCCCCCTTTCGAATCTAAATCAATAGAAATTTTTTCTAATGAAGTATTTTGCTTAGGTTTTTGAAGAGAAAAAGGAATCTTTAAACTTTGATTGGTCATAGCAGCAATTTCTCTGGCTATTCCCCTGTGACTTAGGGCAAAACCCTTATCAGGTGTAATTTCGACTTCTATAGCATTAAATAATGGGCCTAATACCTTTTCAATGGAAGTGCCTACTTTAGCTTTATCATCTAATACTAATATTCCCTCATGTTCTTCAGAAATACCTAACTCTCTTTCAGAACAAATCATTCCATGGCTTTCAATACCTCGAATTTTTGCTTTTCCGATTTTAAAATTACCAGGAAGAATAGCACCAACTTTAGCAAAAACGATTTTTTGATTAGTTGCCACATTCGGAGCTCCACAAATCACATCAAATTCAGTTGAACCATCAGAGACTTTACATAAACTTAATTTATCAGCATCAGGATGCTTTTGACAGGAGATAACTTGACCAACTACTACGTGATCTAAAGTCGAAAAATCGGTTGCAACTTCCGATTCAAATCCACGCAGGGTCAAACGTTCTGCAAGTTCAGAAGCTGACCAAGAAAAATCAACGTGTCGTTTAAGCCATGATAATGAAATTTTCATTAAAATTGCTCCAAAAATCGTTGGTCATTCTGATAGAATAATCGAATGTCATTTATTCCATACTTTATCATGGCAATACGTTCGATTCCCATCCCAAATGCATATCCCTTGATATTCGAGGGATACCCAACATTGTTAAAAACTTTTGGATTCACCATTCCGCAACCCATAATTTCCATCCATTGTTGCAATTTATCATTCCATATGTCTACTTCAGCGCTTGGTTCGGTAAAAGGAAAATAACTAGGTCTGAAGCGCATTTTAGTATCAGCACCAAACAATTCAGTAATAAAATACTCAATGGTACCTTTCATCTGAGCAAAAGAAGTTGTTTCATTAACCACTAAACCTTCGACTTGATTGAATAAACAATAACTCTTATAACTTACCGCTTCATTTCGAAACACTCTTCCAACACAAATATGTCTCAGAGGCGGTTCTTGTTCCTCCATTAAATGAATTTGTACATTGGATGTATGGGTTCGTAAAACAGTTTCAGGATCAATATAGTATGTGTCTTGCATATCACGAGCTGGATGATGTTTTGGTACATTCAGTGCTTCAAAATTATGATATTCATCATCAATTTCTGGACCATATGCAATGGAAAAACCAATAGATTGAAAAATTGATTTAATCTCTGAGGTGATCGCTTCAAGAGGATGAATCGATCCACGCTTAAGCTGAATTCCAGGAAGCGATAAATCAATTGATGATGTTACAGTGTTTTCTTGAAAGCTAGCTTGTTTATCCTCAATAGCTTGGGTGATATCAGTTTTGAGAATATTGATTGATTTACCATACTTTGGTTTTTCTGCATTAGGGAGCTGATTGAACATTTCAAAAAGGTCGTTGACTAAACCTTTTCTACCTAAAAATTTGACACGAATTTCTTCCAAAGCACTTGCTGATGCAATGGTTGAAAATTCTTTATTGAATGATGTCTGGATATCTTTTATAGTTTTATCTATTGACATCGCAGTCCCTTATGTAATTTATTTTTGTAAGTATTTTGTCAGGTCTTCAAAGATAGATGGATTATTCACTGCTAAATCAGCTAAAATCTTGCGATCTAAATTGACACCTTTCTCCTTTAATAAATGTACAAATTTTGAATAGGATAAACCATTTAATCTTGAAGCAGCATTAATACGTATAATCCATAGACGTCTAAACTGACGTTTTTTCTGTCTACGATCACGATATGCATACAATCCAGCTTTGGTTACAGCATCTTTAGCTGCTTTAAAATTTCGACTTCTTGCACCAAAATAACCACTCGCAAGCTTGATAATCTTACGATGTCTACGATGTCTTGGTACTGAACTATTTGATCTTGGCATCTTAACTTCCCGCTTTCGCCATCATTTTTTTCATACGCTTTTCAAAAGATGGAGCAACCACAGTAGCTTTTTTGGCATCACGTTTAACATCACCATCACGACGAATTAACATGTGACTATGCCCTGCTTTATTACGTTTAAGCTTACCTGAACCGGTTACTTTAAATCTTTTAGATACACTTTTTCTTGTTTTTTGCTTTGGCATTTTTACCTTTCTATTTCGGGGCTAATATTATTGATTTCTTTCGACCTGTCAAAGGAGAATCTTTTTCTAATTTTGCCACCTCACCTAAATCAGTTAAAATACGAGATAAAAGATCATCGCCAAGATCTTGTCTTGTCATCTCTCTTCCTCGGTACATTAAGGTTAATTTAAGCTTAAAACCATCTTCTAAAAACTTTTTTCCCATTTTTAGTTTATTATCTAAATCATGCTCACCAATATTGGGACGCATCCTCAATTCCTTAACTTTAATGACATGTTGATTTTTTTTACTTTGTTGAGCCTTCTTCTTTTCTTCATATAAAAATTTACCAAAATCCATTACCTTACATACTGGCGGTTTTGCATTTGGTGAAATTTCAACTAGGTCTAAATTTGAATCCTGGGCAATTTGAAGGGCTTCTGGAACTGATACTATGCCCACTAATTGTTTATCTGCTCCGATTAAACGAACCTCTTTAGCATAAATTTTTTCGTTTACTCTAATCCTTTGGTTTTTATTGATGGGTAACTCTCCTTTCTTTGATCTCATCCTTCACATCTTTAATGAATGTTTTAACTGAAATCGTTTGTTGTTCTTTTATAAATCTTCGACGAACAGTCACGGATTGATCTTCCGCTTCCTTTTCGCCTATAATTAACATGATATTAATTTTTTCCAGTTCAGCATCACGAATTTTTGAACCAATTTTCTCTGAACGTAAATCAGATTTTACTCGAATTTTGTTGTCTTTTAATTCTTTAATAATTGATTCTGCATAATCATTATATTTATCAGAGACAGGTAAGACAGCAACTTGTTGAGGTGCTAACCATAAAGGGAAATTGCCTCCAAAATGCTCTATTAAAAAGCCAATAAAACGTTCATGAGTTCCTAATGGAGCTCTGTGAATACATAAGGGAGTTTTAGCTTCTCCGTTCATATCAGTATAGTGCAGAGCAAAACGCTCTGGCACTGCAAAATCAACTTGATTGGTTGCTAGAGTGAATTCTCTTCCAATAGCACTCCAAACTTGCACATCGATCTTCGGTCCATAAAAAGCAGCATCTCCAACTGATTCTACAAAATTTAATTTGGCATCCTGTAAGGCGTTACGAACATCGTTCTCAGTTTTAATCCATAATTCAGCATTATCAATAAACTTATTTCCTAGTTCTTTTGGATCGTGCAAACTCAAGCGCATTTGATATTTTTCAATGCCAAAGATTTTAAAATATTCCAAGTACATATTGCAAACGGCTAAAAATTCATCTTTAAACTGCTCTTCCGTGCAATAAATATGACCATCGTTCATCTGCATACTGCGCACACGCATTAAGCCGAAGAGTTCTCCAGACTTTTCATATCGATAACAGGTTCCATATTCTGCTAAACGAAGTGGTAAATCACGATAACTTTTTGGAGTACTAGCAAAAATTTTATGATGATGAGGACAATTCATTGGTTTGATGTAATAATTCATTCCATCGACATCCATAGCTGGATACATACTGGAGACGTAATGATCTAAATGACCAGATTTTTCGTACAAATCTCCTTTAGTTAAATGAGGAGTTCTAACTCTATCATATCCCGCTAAAGATTCTTTTTCTTTGGCTAAAGATTCTAATTCCTCAATGATAACTGAACCTTTTGGGGTCCATAATGGCAAGCCTGGTCCTACTTCATCATCATAGAAAAATAAATCCATTTCTTTTCCAATCTTACGATGATCTCTTTTCTTCTGTTCTTCTAACATATTTAAATAAGCTTTCAAATCTTTTTTATCAGCAAAAGAAGTTCCATAAACACGTTGAAGGGTTTGATTATTTTCATCCCCTCTCCAATAAGCGGCACTGGAAGAAAGAAGTTTGAAATGTTGAATTTGATTGGTGTTAGCGATGTGTGGACCACGACATAAATCAGTAAAATCACCTTGAGTATAAATCTTTAGAGTTTCAGATTCATCAATAGCTTCTATAATTTCAACCTTATATGGTTCATCCATAGACTGAAATAGATTCACTGCTTCCTTACGACTAATAACTTGATGAGAAATCATTAAATTCTCTGAGGCTATTGCTGCCATTTCATTTTCAATTGAAAGTAAATCCTCTTCCGTAAATGGAGTTTCAACATCAAAATCATAATAAAAACGATTATCTAAATAAGGACCAATGGTCACTTTTGTTTTAGGGAATAAACGTTTAACTGCCTGAGCCATTAAATGGGCTGTACTGTGCAACAAAACGCTATGACCATCTTTACTTTTACCATCTAAATATTTTAAAGTACAAGACTGTTCTAAGGGTGTGCTTAAATCGGCTAAATGATCATCAATTGTACAAATAATGGCATTGGAAGGAATACCTTTCATTGATTGTTGAATTTCTAAGGGACTAATGCCGGAAGGAAAGGAATGTTCTCCTATCCCTAAAATATTAACAGATATGTTACTCACAAGCCAAGGTTATCAATTAAAAATAGTCCTAGAGTAAATAAACTGAGCATACTGGCAACACCGGTACGATGTTTACGCACTAAAAGTTGCTCTGCTTCAGTCAAATTTTCTCCATTTAAGTCTGATATCATATTCTGTTCTTGTTTTGCATCCAAATGGCTTGAATAAAATTTATCAAACCAATGTAGACCTTGAGCGCAATTTACATCTTTTTCATCGCAATAAACCAAGAAAACTTCATCAGAACTTCCTGGAATTGGTCGAACAGTTTTTGTACCTAGTTGCATTAATTCCAACTGATTTTGTAATGCTTCAAACTCAGCAATATCTCTATTATCAAAATCAAAATTTTGTAACTCGTTTGCAATATAAGTGAATTGCTCTTTGGAATATAAACTGATTACATGCTGCTGATTGTCCAATGGAAGGACAATTTGAGCAGGAAAAGTACGTTCTGTATTCAACCATGGAGTGCTCCAAACATAGATATCAGCTACAACAACATTGGAATAAATATTAACTAATGATTCATTACTTCTCAAGCCAACTGCTGGATTTTGATCAAATGAAGATGCGCCTAAGTTTGAACTAAAAATTCCTTGGGAATAAACGATTGAAATCATTCCAAAAAGAAATAATAAGAATCTTTTGTGAGCCATCTGATAAAATATACTATACTTCTTTAGAAAAAGATATGATTTTGTCTTATTCAAAAGAAATCACTTCTTGTTCGTAGGCAAAGCATTCCATCCATTGCTCAAAGTACTCTTCTGCTTTTTGACGATTATACTGGCGCAATAGGACCTGAAAAATATCATAATTCATCTCTGGATAATATGGAGAAGCAATGTAAATAAAGGTAAAGGTTCCGTCCTTATTCTCTTCATTGGGAATCCAAAAATGTAAGCCATTATAAACTTTAGAATTATATTTTTTAAATGCAGGCAAAATCACCGTTTGGTTTAACAATTCAAATTCCTCTTTTTTTGAAGGTAAAATATGATTGACCGCAATCATTTTTGAAGATGCATTTAAAGTAGGGCTAGCTTTTGTGGCGCTATTATTAATTACGCTTAATGATGATGCGCAACTTGCTAGAAATAAACTAAAACTTATAATTAGTAATCTCATTTAGAATAGATACTGAGCTTTGACAAATAATTGTCGCTGTGAATGTTTGATATTAGAAAAGATTCCATCTTCAGAACTATAAAGTTCATTCATACCTAAATAAATCGCTGAAAAAGCATTAGGTTGATAGACAAATAATGGTTCTATAAACCAATTATCTGAAAATTCATTATACTGAATCTTAGTGCGCATTGACAATTGATTAGTAAATGAATTAGTGAGTTTCACATTGATTAACACTCCCTCAAAATGATCTTCAGCCTTCTCATAACTAACACCAAAAGAGATTTGAGATAAGTCAGATATTTTATATTCAAAATAATTTGACGCAGCTAAGTATTTTGATTCAACTGGTTGATCTTCAAATTTAATAATAATGTCATCCAACTTAACCATCCAAGCAAAAACTAAACTTGAAGAAAATGGTCTGACAAAATCGACTTGCATTTCGTTTAATCCGTCAAATTGGATATCTTGATAACTTTCATTTTCTGTTTCCAGAACTATCCCTAGTCTATTTCCATTTCTAAATGCGAAATTATTACTAATTTTTAATTCTTGTTTTAGCGTTTGACCAGAGTAGTTATTCTTATGAATATAGGCAAGACTATGTCCGCTTTGAATCAATGGACCATCTTCATAAAAAATATCCTTCCCTTTTCTGAGCGTTAGATATTTTGTAGCATTATTTGATTCAAATCCATTACTGGTTCTAAATCCAGGAGATCGTAAGCGCAAAGTTGCACCTGTATAATCTGTTCTGGTTCTTTGCATTAAGCTTAATCCTAGAGCATTTCCCTCAATTTTCTCTCCATCAAATGCTGCTGTATATTTATCGAAGAAATACGGATTTTCGTCAAATTTCGTAGAAAAGCTTTCAGGTTCTTTATGTATAGAAGCTACGGCATGTACAGTAAAATGAAGGTTGTTACCTGGATGTTTATGATAATCAATTCCAAAATTCTGCATGTAACTATCTTCTCCTACAAACGATCTATTGGAGAAGAAAGTACCAAAACTTCCTCCATTACTATCAAGTGTTTTAGTTCGAACAATTAGATTATCACTTTTCTCCATATTTACAACTGAACTGAACTCTTCAAATGGCAATAAAACTGGTGAATCTTCATCAAGAGCCGCAATGATGCCATAAGAGGTGGTACCAATTTTACCAGTATATTTCAACGCTGAAATCGGATTATTGATTGTACGCGAATAAAATAAATTGATGTATCCTCTTTCAGCTCCTTGCGTACTAAAGATTTCTGAACCCTCTGTAAAAAATGGTCTTCTTTCTTTAAAATATAGCGCATTAACTGAGTTAATATCATTTTGAATATCATCCGATTCAATTTGACTGAAGTCGGGATTAAAAGCAAATTCGAGCAAATCCACTGAAGATAAATGGACTTTTGTAAATAAAGATATCTCGTTATCTGAAGAGCTGGTATTATCCAGATAATTATCTTGATTTACATATAAAAAAGAAGGAATAAAGTCATAGGTACGTTCTTGTTTAGGTGGAGTTAATCCGTTTAGAAAACCTAATTGACAAGTATGGCATTCAATCCCTTCTAGTTTTGATGCCCAAGATATCTCTCTGCCAACGTTGTCCCCAATATCAAAAAGTCTTCCAAAATTTATTCTCCAGTTTTGAGATTCAGCCAAGGAATAACGTAGCGATGAAAATGGAATTTTAAATTCTAAAATATAATAGTCCGTATAAATTTTTGACGCTACTTCGTAGATAAAGTCTAATGATGGATCAAATCCATATCCTCCTCTACCATCTACTTGAATACCAGAAGGATTAGCGCCAATAGCAAAGATTAATCCTTCATCACCAAACGCATCGATTTCTATCCAAGAACGATCATCACGATCCTGCAATTGGTCTCTTTTAGAAATGGAGGTATTCAACTTCCCTTCGGTAAAATAGGATTTAAACGCAAAATAAAGATTGTCAGCATCCATTACACTTCTCACTTCAGTTTTATAAGGAGAAGGTTGTCCTTGAAATGCACCAACTTGAGTAAAATTGGAAGCCACTTGAGCAGTTTGCCAAAAAGGTTCGTCCAGCACACCGTCCAAAATAACTTGAGAATCAATCAATTCTGGGCTGTAAGAAGGTCTTTCAGTTAAATCTTTAAACGATTGACCAAAAAGAAAAAAAGTTGAAAAAATAACTGAAAGTATAATTCTCATGAACGCTCCCTAAATGTTAAAAATGCTACAGAGTATAGTAATTTTAGCAGATATTACAAAGTTATTTATGTCAATAAAATCCATTTATTGAGACATATTCTCAATTGGTGTAAAGATACCCAGTAAAGATATTAGTTTGCCTCGGATTTTTGGCATTTCTATTGGAAGCGAAAACAATTTTAAGACGTTTAGAATCTTCATTATCTATAGCCACTACTGGAAAAGAATCAAAAGTTTGATTGAAAGTAATGCGTTGAATCTTTAAAGATTCAATATTAATGACATATAATTCGAAATTACTTCCATATGCTTGATAATCTTCTCTCCAATCATCCATATTAGATGAAAA
>JAFMFP010000019.1 GCA_017856055.1 Fidelibacterota bacterium
AAGGAAGATTTTGATAGCGCATTAAGTAATCTGAGTCAAGCGATTGAAGTAACAGAAGATGAAAAAGAGTTGGTAGACTTATATTTTAACCGTGGTTTGGTTTACTTAAAGATGGAAAAATTTGATGAAGCTGAATTCAATTTTGAAGAAGCCTATTATTTAGCACCTGAAGATGAAGAAGCCTTGCTTGGTTTGGCAAGAGCACTGGAGGAAGCAGAAAGGTGGAGAAAGTCTAGAAACTATTATATGGAATTGATTGACAAAGATCCAAACAACTCTGCCTATTACTATGGAGTTTATAGAACATTTTTTGGTGAAGGCAGACTAGCTGACGCCCAGGAATATCTTAACAAAGCAAACGCGTTAAGATAATAAAAGCTTTAAACTAGTACAACGAATCTCCAGAATTTGCTTCATAAAAAAGCTTAATAGATTCTAAGATAATATACCCTAACGCCCTGTAGCTGTTAGCGCTATCTCTATGACCTTCAAATGGTGAAGAAATTTCTATGGAATTAATTTTTCCACCATTTTGACTACCATATCTTTCAACAATATATCCACCTGAGTTGTAGGGATTATCTCCTGGAGACGGAGTGCTTTCATTGGGAACAACATCAAAAGAATATGTTACATAATCGCTGGTATAAGAGGTGTCTTTTAGTTTATTGCCTATACTAGTTACCCCTCTGATTATATCAGAAAATGCATTAGAACTGTAAGAAGAAATTTGTGCAATACTTGAAACAGAGCTTAGGCTATTCAGTTCGCTATCAGAAAGATTTAGTTGATCTCCTGATAGCAAAAATCCTAATTCAATTCTTTGAATATCATGATCATGACCAATTAAATTGATTAAAACAGCCGAATCGTAGTGTTTTTCAATCGAATCAACAGCCGTCTGAACAAATTTGTGAAAGGTATTATATGCTTGAGTCGCATAAGCATTTCCTTGCGCTCCACCTGTTAAGTCTAAGTCTGGATCCATTTTTGATCGATGTAAATTATTCACTATCAGATGTGGAAATTTTCCTCCTGAAAATCCATTCAAAAAGTACGCAAGTTGTTCTGCAGCTTTTCTAGTATTAGTGGCTCGATCAATATTTCCGTTTCGGTCTGGAATAGTTGTTGGCTCAGTGGAGCCATCGTGAGGAACTACAATAATAAACGGCGTATTACCATATCTGAACTCAACATTATTTTGAGTATCAGAATAAATTTCCCCTGCGGTGTACTTTACAGTTGGAGTAGTTGATTCTGGTTGTGTAATTCGATTGCTCTCACTACAACTGAGAAATAGAAAAAATAATAAAATATATAATTTAATAGGTTGAACCTTCATTTCCGTTGTGCCTTCCGCGCTTATCTGCTCCAGCGATAAAACGCTTATTTAATTTTTGAACACCATGCACTCTTGCAAGTCCATAGATTCCTTTTTCAGCCTCTCCTTCATGATTAAAAATATGACCCATAGATTCAAGTTCATTAATTATATCGCTAGATAGAGCTGTGTTTTCATAGCGAAGTATATCGGGAAGCCACTGAGAATGAATTCTTGGATAATCTATTGCTTCATCAATTGTAAGGCCATGATCTATTACGCTAGATATCACTTGAAGCACTGCCGTAATTATTCTTGACCCACCAGCTGCCCCTAAACTTAAAATAGCATTGGAATCTTTATCTAAAACAATAGTTGGTGTCATTGAGCTTAAGGGTCTTTTATGAGGCTCTATTGCATTAGCACCGTTATCACCAACTAAACCAAAAGCATTGGGGACTCTGGGGATACCCGGCTTAGCTGTAAAATCATCCATTTCATTGTTTAATAAAAAACCTGCTCCATCAACAATTTTTCTATTGCCATAACTAAAATTAATGGTTGTAGTGATTGCTACTGTATTACCCCATTGATCTATAGCAGAATAGTGGGTTGTTTCCATGCTTTCATGAGTTGATGTTCCAGCCGCAATATCCTTGCTTTTATTTGCTTTCTCGCTTTTTATTAGCTTAGTTCTGTCAAATGCATACTGTTTTGAGACAAGCATTTCTATAGGATTGTCCCAAAAGTCAGGATCTCCTAGGTGCATAGCGCGATCTGCATATGCCAATCTTTCAACTTCTGTCAATAAGTGCGCATAGCGCGCAGAGTTTCTTCCAATAGAAGAAATATCATAATTTTCAAGCATATTGAGCATTTGAATAAGCAAGGCTCCACCTGAGCTTGGAGGTGACATAGAAATAATTTTAAAACCTCTATAATTACCAATAACCGGCTCTCTATAAACTGCCTTGTAGTTTTCAAGATCTTCTTTTGAAACTAATCCACCGTTTTTAATCATCTCAATTTCTATTAAATCTGCGATTTCACCTTTATAAAACCCATCCTTTCCTTTTTGGGAAATAAGAGATAAAGTTTTTGCTAAATCGTTTTGAATTAAAATATCTCCAGGTTTCCACTCATCAAAATTTCTCATTCGATTTTGGAATTCTTCCAAATCAATTTCGCCATTTAAAAATTGATTATGGACAAGTTTGATTTGTGGGTTTTCATTTTTGACAAAGACCTTTGCGGAGCCCTCATCTTCAATGAAGCCATCTTTGTTATAGTCTAGCCCCCAAGCAGTAAATTCGCTAATTGGAAAGCCAGCAGAGGCATATTTTATAGCAGGCTCAAGAAGTTCTTCAAGAGTAAACTTTCCAGAACCATAGTCTTGATAAATTTGAATTAATCCTGCAACAGTTCCAGGAACCCCGCTTGATAAATGTGATTTTTGTGCTTTGTTTTTATCGTATTCATTATCCGTTAGAAACATAGTTTCATAGGCAGCGCTCGGGGCTTTTTCTCGAAAGTCCAAACTGATTTCATCGCCCCCAGAGGTATGTGCTACCATAAATCCACCTCCGCCCAAATTGCCATTAGCAGGAGAAGTAACGGCCAAAGCAAAACCCGTTGCTACAATCGCATCAAAAGCATTTCCTCCTTTTTTGAGAACAGAAATTCCTACATCAGAAGCTAGCTTCGAAGTGGAAGAAACAGCGCCAGAATTTGAATTTAAATTAGGAGAAGTTGAACAAGCGAAAAAGAATACGACCGCATAAATAGATAATATTTTTTTCATAGTTAATGAAGATAATAAAAAGCCCCTAAAAAGAATAGGGGCTTTTTATATTTTATGTAATTTCTTTGATTAGAAAGAAATATCTAAACGTGAGTATAGATATCTTCCAAAGAAACCAAAAGGACTATATCCTGAATGCTGGAAAATTCCATTAAAGCTTTGACTTTTATTGGTTTTGTCCGGATATACGTCAAATAAATTATTCGCTCCAAGAGCCAATCTTGCCTGGCTACTTACTTGGAATGAATACTCCATATCTGTTGTCCATTTTGCACTCAGAATTTGTTTGCTGTCAGGAATAGTTACTTCACCCCAACGATTCATTTTTACCATCAAAGTTGAAGATGGTTTTTGAACAGTTGCAGATAACTGAACGTTATCTCTTGGTGCAGAACTTTCAAAACGTGTGATATTAGTACTTCCTAGCAAGCTTTGGCTTGTGTAAGCAGAAAGGGCAGCAGGGGTAGTTAAATCGTCTTTATTTGTTACCTCTGTATCATTAAAGTTTAATGCCGCTTTCAACAATAAACTTCCACCTTTAGCTAAATCTTGCTTCATGGTAGCAACAACATCTAATCCATTAGTTTCAGTATTAATACCATTAAAGAAGTATCTTCCACCAGCAGCTGGAATGCCTCTTTCATTGAAAAAAGCCACCATTCCGGAGCCGGTAAAGTTTTCACTCATGCTGATTCGATCTTCTACTATAATGTTATATGCATCAATAGCAAGGCTAAACACATCATCATTATAGGTAAAACCCATAGATCTGTTCACAGAAGTTTCTGGCTCTAGGTCTTTAGCTCCTAAAGCACGAGCAGCCTCTGTGTCAACAGGGAAGGTACCAATTTCAAATGGCACTCCATTAATAAAGTTAGTTGCGATTGATGAGAAATAAGCTTCTTGAAGTGCTGGAGCTCTAAATCCAGTACTATATGAAGCTCTAGCTGCTAAACCATCCTGAAGTTCATATCTCATAGCAACTTTACCGTTAGTTGTTGAGCCAAAATCACTATAAGTTTCAGTTCTTAGAGCAACGCTCATAAGAAGATTTTCTCTTACATCTGCTTCAGCATCAACATAAAAACTGTAAGCTTCTCTATCACGATCGGTTTCATTATTTGGTGCAAGACCAGGAAGACATTGACAACCTACTGCAGCAGAAGCGCCAGCGTTTGGACCATCTAATACGTCATATCCAAAGTCAGCATAACCAGCCTCTTCTCCAGCCTCAATAGTGTAATTTTCCATTCTTGCTTCAACACCCATTGCAAGATTAATAGGTCCATCAATATTGAAAGGCTCTGGCCAGTCACTACCATCTAATTGAGTAGTTATATCTAAATTAAAGGTAGTTTGGCTATAGCCAAGGTTTCCTAAGTCGAATTCTGACTGTTGATATTCAGAAACACCTGCAGTTGCATTATGACTGTTTTCCATTCCCCATGCAAAATCATTGCTACCAGTAGTTACACTGATATCATATGCATAGTCGCCATTTAATCCTTTTAGACCAATTGCCATAGATTTATCAGACAGGGTAGGACTTATTAGAGGTAGGAATCCATCTGGATACCAAGCTCTTAGAGTACGATTATCATTGGCTCTACGATAATAACATCCACTTTGTCCGTCGCGGGTGTTGTAGCCACCAAACGTGTAAAGTGTTCCTCTCTCAAGAGGGAAACTACCATTCCACATTAAGCTAACTTGTTCAAATTCTCCCGCACCGATACGATGGTTTTCTCTGTCAAAAGCAGCTTCTTTTGCAGCATATTCTGCTCCAGAAAAATACTGACGTCGTGGGTCTAGTCCTGCACGATTAGTGCGTCCACCATCACGAATTTGGCCGCTTAAATAGAGGTTACCACCCATAAGGTTTAGGCCTGATCCTCCGTGTAAAATTAAATTTTTACCGTCATTTTTAAGTACAGTTTCAACACCTGATCGAGCCCATCCTCTTCCAGGGGTATAAGGCAAATATCCATTACCTTCATGCTCAGAATCTAGGTCCCAACCAAAGGTAGAAGCGCCTTGTCCAGGAAGCATACCTTCACCAGCATTATATCCTCTCTCAAAATAAGAAAGATGTTGACCATAGGTTACGCTCAAATCTGTACCACCAGACTCTTTTAAAATAATATTAATTACACCAGCAACTGCATCAGAACCATACAACGCAGAAGCACCATCTCTAAGCACTTCAATTTTTTCAATTGCACTTGCAGGTATTGCATTTAAATCAACTTGAGTTGATCCACGTCCAACTGAACCATTAACATGAACTAAAGCTCCTTGGTGACGTCTTTTACCATTAACCAAAACAAGAGTTTGGTTTGGGGACATTCCACGAAGTGTAGCAGGTCTCATGTGGTCAGAACCATCAGTAATGTATCCTCTTGGAGCATTATATGATGGGACGAGAGACTGAAGAAGTTCATTAGTTTCAGTAAAACCTGCCGCACGAATTTCAAGCTCTGTAATTACCTCAACTGGGACGGCCTGTTCATTAATGTTTCTAGCAAATCTAGAACCAAGAACAGAAACAGAATTTCCAGATAAAGCACTTGAAGAGAGGGCAAAGTTTGCTGTAGTTGATCCTCCACCAATAGTCACTGAAGAGCTCACTGATTCATATCCAATATAGGATACATTAACAGTGTAAGAACCGTCTTTTAGATTATCAATAGAGTATGAACCATCCTCATTAGTTGCAGCACCGGTAGATGAACCTTGAATTGAAACATTCGCACCATAAAGCGCATTTCCAGAGCCGTCAGTAACGGTTCCAGACAATGAACCTTGAGCAAACATCAATCCAGTCATTAAAGCCAATGCTAACATTGAATATAGCTTTCTCATTTTATTTCCTTGTATTAATTAGTATGTACATATTAATTATTTATGTTAAAAAATAGCTAAAATTTTAACAATTTTTTTAACTTAGTTCTAAAGGCTATTGAATGTCAATAGTTTAAGATTGTATGAATTAGAGGATTGAAAGAGTTATCTTCGGCTTCGAAGCTTCATAAGAAGATTTAAAATTTCTATATAAAGCCAAATTAAGGTGACCATTAAGCCAAAAGTTGCATACCACTCCATATATTTTGGAGCTCCACTTTCTGCGCCATTTTCAATAAAATCAAAATCAAGCACAAGATTCATTGATGCAATTCCAACGACAAAAACAGAAAAAAGTATTCCTACAAGACCGTTGCCAAAAAGAGAGCCAAAAAGCTCAACCCCAAACAGCCCTAAAATCATATTGAAGAAATAGATAAAGAAAACTCCAAGAGTAGCTGAAAATACACCCAATCTAAAATTTTCAGTTGCAGCAATCAGTCGAGACTTATATAAAAACAATAAAGCGGCCAAAATTCCAAAGGTGATAGCGATTGCTTGGTTTGCTATTCCAGGATAGAGACTATTTGCCATTGCTGAAATACCACCCAAAACAATTCCTTCAGCTAAGCAATAAATTGGAACGGTGATAGGAGCTGCTTTTTTATTAAAAATAGTAATCAACAATAGAATAAATGTTAAAATGGTAACAGGCCAGAACAATGACAAGGCTATTTCGGGGTTGTTCCATGAATATATCGCTGTTGTCATCAACAAAATTAAACCCAATGCAGTTTTGTTTACTGTTCCATCAATAGTCATAGATGCTTCACCTGCCATTCTTTGAACGCGAAAAGTGTTTTTGTTTAATGTAGGGTTTGCAGATCTCATTTATTCTCCTCTAATTTTTTTTGTCCTTAATAAACTCTAAAATTTTATCTATCGAAACTCGATGTTGTTGCATTGTGTCTCTATCTCTAATCGTAACTGAATTATTTTCTAGCGATTCATGATCAACTGTAATTCCAAAGGGAGTTCCGGCCTCATCTTGGCGATAGTATCGTTTTCCAATAGAGCCCTGCTCATCATAAATACACTTATACTCTTTAGATAAGATATCAAAAACTTCGTGAGACTTTTCTGGTAGCCCGTCTTTTTTTAACAAAGGACATATCACGAGTTTGTTGGGCGCCAAATCGAAAGGTAGCTTTAAAACCACTCGATTATTATCTGTGTCTTCATGATAAGCCTCGCATAAAACCATTAAAAATAATCTGTTAAGCCCCGTCGAAGTTTCAATGATATAGGGGTGATACTTTTCGTTTTCAGTGGGGTCGAAGTATGTCATATTTTTTCCAGAAAATTTTTCATGTTGTTTTAGGTCAAAATCAGTTCGATTATGAATTCCTTCAATCTCGCCCCATCCGAAAGGAAAATTATATTCAATATCAAAAGCCGCTTTTGCATAGTGAGCTAAATTATCATCTGAGTGTTCATGAAACCTCAAGTTTTTATCAGCAATTCTTAATTTATTACTAAAAAAATCCATTCTTTCTTTTTTCCAAAAGTCCATTGCCTCATTGTCCTCAGAGGGTCTAACAAAATATTGCATTTCCATTTGTTCAAACTCTCTAGTTCTAAAAATAAAGTTTCTAGCAATGATTTCATTTCTGAAAGCTTTACCAATTTGTGCAATGCCGAAGGGAACTTTGAGTCGCATTGAATTTTGGACTAGTAAATAGTTGATATATATACCTTGAGCAGTTTCGGGCCTTAAGTAAATACTTTTTCCAGTTTTTTCTGATGGTCCAGAGTTCGTTTGAAACATTAAATTAAATTGAGTTACTTCAGTCCAGTTCCCTACGTTTCCAGAAAAAGGATCAATAACACCCGCCTCTGTTAAAGCCGAATTCCACTTGTTAGAATTTTTAAGAAGTAATTGACTAATGGTATCCAGCGTATCGTTATCATTATTATTTTTAATAGAAAGCATCTCGCAAAGACTGTCAATCACTTTCGTTTTCTGTTGAGAAAGAAGATCATCCACTCTATATCGTTTTTTACTATCTTTGTTGTCAGTTAGCGGATCATTAAAATTTGCAATGTGCCCACTTGCCTCCCAAACATCAGGATGTACCATAATAGAACTATCTAATCCGACAATATTGGGGTGTAGATGGGTCATTGAATTCCACCATATTTCAGAAATCGATTTTTTAAGATCAACCCCCAAAGGACCATAATCATAAGAAGCTTTTAAACCCCCATATATTTCTGAATTGGGGAAAACAAATCCTTTACGCTTGCAAAGAGCTACAATTTTATCTAAATGTTTTTTGCTCATTTTAATTAACTACATAGAGTTTAAGAAAAAAAATATTTATAGATGAAAAATATTCCCAACAAACCAAAGAATATCGGGGCCAGCCACAGCATGTTGTCGAAACCCTCTTTAGGAGGATTAGATAAGATATTTTTCCCATATTTTTTTACAAAAAAATCTTTTATTTCATCGTTACTTTTTCCATCAACTATCATTTTTTTTATTTCTTCCTTCATTTCAAGAGCCGGTCCTGATTGTGATTGCTCCAGAGTAAGTCCATCACATACTGGGCACATTAATTCTCTATTCAGGGTGTATAGTCTTGACTCAACTGATGACTGATTTCCTAAAAGAAACAATAAAAGTAGAAAATAAGAGAACTTGAAAATATTATTCATCAAATAAAGCAATGCCTTCTTCCAGAGAAAAAGAGTCAATATCTTTCCCTTTTAAAGAAATGTTTCTTTTTCCATCTGTGATATATGGTCCATATCTACCGGATTTAATTATTAGCTCATTACCAGTGTCGGGGTGTTTTCCGAGAGAGGTAGGTTCATACGTTTTATTGCCTTCACTAATCAATTGTATTGCTTCAGAAAGGCTTAATGAAAGAGGGTTCTCATTATTTTTAATTGATATATTTTTTTTACCGTACTTTAAATAAGGTCCATATGGACCAAAGTACAACATAATATTTTCTTTGAATTCTGGGTGTAAGCCAAGAAGCTTTGGAAGCCCTATGAGTTCTTTTGCCAACTCTTCAGTCATTAAAATATCCCTATACATTTTTGGTATTGACTGTCTTTTTTTCTCGTTGCTTGTTTCTAAGTATGGTCCATATTTGCCAGATTTAAGTAGAATTTTTTCCCCACTATCGGTAGTGCCTACTATATTATCTTCGAGTGTCATATTTTTTATTTTATCGATTTCTTCTTCAGAAAGGTCTCCAAACATTAATTCATTTGGTATAGTAATATTACCGTCAGCTTCTTCGATGTAGGGACCATATTTGCCTATTCTAATCAAATGACCAGAACTTGAATTTACCGAACATGCTTTTATAATGTCTATTTCGCGGTCAAGCAAATTTGCAACACCACTAAAGTTTTTAGTTCCAAAATAAAAATTATTCAAAGCTTCCAAATAAGAATCTTCAGATCGAGAAATAGAATCAAGCCTTTCTTCCATTCCAGCAGTAAAAGCTTCATTAAATAAGTCGGAGTAATGATTTTCAAGCAGTTGGCTAACTGCAATACCTAAGTAAGTGGGAATAATGGCCTTATTTTTATTAATTGCATAATCTCTATTATATAGTTTGTCAATAATTGAAGAATATGTGGAGGGTCTACCAATGCCCCTTGATTCCATTTCCTTTACTAGCATAGCCTCAGAAAACCTTCTAGGCGGAGTAGTAAATTTTTCAATCGACTCACTTTTCATTAGATCTAATTCTTGCTGGAGAGCTAAGTTTGGAAGAAATGCATCTGATTTATCAAACCCTCTTTGAGTATATAAATTATAAGCCCTGGTGTAACCTTCAAAAACAGTTACATTTCCAGCTGAAGCAAATTTTAAATCCCCCTTACTAATTATTACATTGGTTCTTTCATATCTAGCAGATTTCATTTGAGACGCAAGGGTTCTTGACAGAATAAGACCATATAACTTTTCTTGGCTGGGTTCAAGATTAAGAGCTTGAGGTGCATTAAAAGTACTCCCCGCTGGTCTAATTGCCTCATGTGCTTCTTGTGCATTAGCTATTTTATTTGAATAGGACAATGGATTTTGCGATAAATAGTCATCTCCAATTTCTTTTAAAATAAATTCGCGAGCAGCATTTAACCCTTCATTAGATAGGCTTGTAGAGTCTGTTCGCATATATGTTATAAATCCCTGTTCATAAAGTTTCTGAGCTACAGACATAGTTTTCTTAGGTGAAAAGCCAAGCCTCCTGGAACTTTCTTGTTGCAGGGTGCTTGTCGTAAACGGTGGCGGGGAAGAGCTTTTGGTGGGTTTAGTTTCTAAGGTATCAACTATCCAATGAGTATCCTTGCTCTCAATTTGTGATAGAATTTTTTTTGATTCTTCTTCACCGATAACTATTAAATCTGATTTGTTTAGTTTATTGCTATACTTATCAAAATCTTCGCCAGTTGCTACATTCTGACTATTAACTGATATAAGCTTTGATAAAAACTCATCTTTTTCTCCATTGGGTAAAAGAGATACAGTGATTTCATGGTATCTATTTTTAACAAATCGATTTCGATCCTTTTCTTTATCTACTAATAATTTTAATGCTACAGACTGGACTCTCCCTGCAGATAGTCCAGATCCTTTTACATTTCTAAGGGTTTTCCAAAGAACGGGAGAGAAAGTAAACCCAACAATTCTGTCAATAGCTCTTCGTGCTCTTTGAGCATCCACAAGACTTAAATTGATTGTTCTAGGGTTTTCAATAGCCTTCATAACAGCAGATTTAGTAATCTCGTTAAAATCAATTCTTTCAGAACTCTCTTTAATGCTTGATGCAATATCAAACGCAATTGCTTCACCTTCTCTATCTGGGTCAGTAGCAATAAGAATTCGATCAGCCTTTTTTGCTTCTTTTCGAAGTTCTTGTAAGAATTTATTCTTTCCTTTAATCGTCTCAAATTTCATAGCAAAATCATTATCAATATCAATTGATAGATCATTTTTAACCAAATCTTTAAAATGTCCAACGCTAGCAATTACTGAAGCGTTTGGAACAAATTTTTGGATGGTTTTGGTCTTTGAAGGAGACTCAACAATAATTAGAAGTTTTTGGTTACTATCCATGGGAAATCAAGTTAAGTAAGTTATCTTATGATTGTCAAAAATTTATATTTATAATATAAATTATTGGATTAACTGTTTAAAAAATCTTTTAAATAAGAACCTTTCTTGAAGCTCGTTTCTTTTTTGCTTTCATGATTAAAGATTGTTCTAGACTCTAAATCTAAGAAAATAGAAAACCCAAGTTTTTGACTTTTTTTGAACTTGTTTTTGATGCTTTTGTCAGAAGTGTCGATGAAAAACGGTTGATTCATTTCAACCAGTTCTTTTATAAAAGACAAGTCGTTATTTCCTAAGTGAAGGCCAACATATATTTTTTCTTTATTTGAATTAACAGCATTAAGCTTAGAAGCTAAAAGCATTCTTTCAAATCCCGCAGCGAATCCTACTGCTCCGGTTTTTGGCCCTCCAAATTGTTGAACCAATGAGTCATATCTTCCACCACCACAAAGCGCATTTTGTGAACGATTATCGTTTTGCACTATTTCAAAAACATTACCATTATAGTAGTCTAAACCCCTTACCAAACTTGTATTAATAGAAAACTTAATTTCTAATGAATTAAGATGATCCTGCAAGTTTGAGAAATTATCTTTTTCTTCAGCGGATAAAAAATTGGAGATTTTTGGAGCGTCCCTAAGTGTTTCAATATCTTCACTATATTTACTATCAAGAATACGGAGTGGATTAGATTCGATTTTTTCGATAGCTGAAGGTGATAGTTGGGATTTCTTATCCTTTAAAAATTGTTTTAAATGTTTGACAAAAAGTATTCTTGTGTCCCCACTTCCAATATTGTTGATCTTTAGATTATATTCTTTAATTTGCAATTTTTTAATTGCCTCTAAAGCAAATAGAATTACTTCCGCATCCTGTTCTGAGCTGTAGCTACCAAATACCTCAACTCCAAATTGATGAAACTGTCTTTGACGACCCTTCTGGGGCTTTTCTCTTCTAAAAAGGCTGTCAAAATAAAAAAATTTGGAAAGAGGATCACTTCTATAAAATCCTCCCTCTATAAATGCTCTAACAACTGGAGCTGTCATTTCTGGTTTTAAACAAATTGATTTATCATTTAAATCTGTCCATGAAAACATTTCCTTAGTCACGTCGACATCTTCACCGGCACTATGTTCAAATAGTTCTTTATATTCAATAGTTGGGGTAATGATTTCTTTATAGCCAAAAATTTCTGCAAGCTCATAAAGTTTATTTTTTGCATCAGTCCACCCGCTAATATTTTCAGGAGTGATGTCAAATGTCCCTTTTACTTTTTGGTATTTCGATTTCATAATAAATTAGATTAAAAAAAAAATTTCCAATTAACACTAAAAATTAGGCCTATTATTATAAATTCCAGACCTTTTTTCAATTTTCAGATCTTTGAACATATCTGACCTTAGGTTTAGGCGCAAGTAAAACCCTTTCGCATAGCCCGATGGAACCCAATCAGCATAAAATTCCCAACAGTCAATTTCACGATACATAGAGAGGTTTTGTCTCACTGTTTTTTTATTTATAAAGTCATATCGTATGGAGTGTTTTATCTTCCAATTTTTACTTGCTTGAAAACTGTTGTTAGCATTGATCCAGAAGGTTTTACTTTCATTGTTCGGGTTCATTTTATTTTGAATAAAGCTTATTCCGACGTTCGAATTCCATCCAGCATTACTAATCTCGTCAATAAATGAATATTTGCTTTCATTTAATAACAAGCTATTTTTGATTTTTCCTGAAAGATTTACAGAAGATGAAAACTTTAAACTTGTTAATCTTGGAGATCCTATTTTATTGCTTCTAGAAGATGTACTAGGGTCGAATTTATAAAAATCGTGAGTTGTTGAAAGATCAAAATTTAATCTTTTATATTTTGATCTAAGATTTGAATTTATCAAAGACCACTGAAATTCTGGCGCTTCAAAATTATATGAAGTGTTCATTTGCAAGCTAAATAAATCTATTTTTTCGCTTTTGCTATTTTCAGATAGAGTTTTTGCTTGAAAAATATTTCCCAACCCTATTGACGCTCTTTTTGAAGAATTTCTAGGAGTAGAACCAATTAGAGATCCTTGAAAAATATCAATCATTTCATCATCAATGTCGATAAAATAATTATTATTATTTAAATAGCCTGGAGAGTAAGTATAACTTACCTTTGGAGAAATAACATGTCTAATGGATTCTATTTTTCCAATTCCCAGAGGTAGAACTCCATAAATTTTAGTGTACAAATTAACCGACAAGTTCCCCGTTATTCTTTCTTTAACCCCAGATTGAAAATCAAGAGATTCTATTCCATTTTTTTTTGATATTCCTTGATATCGATCAACAAAATCTAAGTTAAGATTTGCGTTTGGATTGACAGAAATATATCTGAAAAGCGTAAATGGGGCGTTTAGAGAAAATTTATTTT
>JAFMFP010000020.1 GCA_017856055.1 Fidelibacterota bacterium
ATAAATACTGACTTTGCTGACGTAAAAACTGTAATGAGTGGACAGGGAGATGCTTTGCTTGGAACTGGAATTGCAAAGGGAGAAGAAAGAGCTGTTTTAGCTGCTCAGCAAGCAATCTCAAGCCCACTTTTGGATAATCAGTCTATTGCAGGTGCTAAGTCTGTATTGTTAAATATTACTGCTAGTAAAAATCTTAAAATGAGAGAAGTAGAGTCTGCTACTCAATTAATTTATGAAGAAGCTGGACCTACTGTTAAAGTAATTTTTGGTTGTATTATTGATGAAAAAATGGATGAAGAAATGAAAGTAACAGTGATTGCAACAGGTCTTGAAAATAAAGAAAAATCAAGTAGATCATTTTCAGATAGTGAATCTATTTTTGATGAAGAAGATGATTTTATTGAAACTTCTTCTGATTCAGTTCATATGAATAAAGTTAATTCAATTGAATTAACTGTAGACGATGAAAGTGAAGAAGAAAATGATGGACCAACTCTAGTATTTGATGATTTTGATCAAACAGCAGATTACGATGTTCCTGCATATATGAGAAAAAAGCATAACTAATGGACCTTTATGGTAAAAATGTAGGAGTTTTAGGGTTAGGTATCAGCGGTTTTTGGTCTGCAAAGTTAGCTAAATCATTAGGAGCTAACGTTTTTTTATCATCTATTGATAAAGATGAGTTATTTTTACAAGAGTTAGTAAATCTAGACATTGAAACCGAATTTGGAAACCATTCAGAAAGACTGCTAAAATGTGATTTAATAATAAAATCTCCAGGAATATCAAATCACGCTTCAATTATTAAAGCTTTAAAAAGGAAAAAAATCCAAGTTTTAGGAGAAATGGAATTTGCTTATCAGTGTTCTGATATAGATATAATTGCTGTTACAGGTACAAATGGTAAAACTACTGTTGTTTCACTTCTTGGAGATTTTTTAGGGAAACATTTTAAGGTTCTCGTTGGTGGGAACATCGGGGTACCTTTTTCTCAATTAGTTTTGGAAAATAAGTTAATTGAAAAGAATAATTTCGATTTTGCTATACTTGAAGTTTCAAGTTTTCAATCTGATGATTTTGAACTTTTCAAGCCTAGTATAGCTGTAATATTAAATTGTAAAGCCGACCATTTAGATATTCACAAAACATTTGATGAATATAGAGATGCAAAATTTAAGCTTTTTAAGAATATGAATAAAAATGACTACGCAATTTATAACTCATCGGAAGATTCTATTGTTGACCTGTTTCAAAATTTAGTAGACCAAACAAATGTCATACCATATTCTTCAATTAAAGGAAGTTCAATATTTTACATTGATAATTCCGACATTGTTAAAGACAATGAAATTATAAAATCAAATTTTAGATTTCTCAATACATCAAATTTTACTTTCGAAATAAAACAACTATCACTTCAAACTAGAAACGATATTGAAAATTTTATTGCAATATCAACCGTTTGTTTAATTCTTGGAATATCAGATAATGAAATATTTGACTTTCTAAAAAAATTTAAAGGATTAGAACATAGATTCGAAATTTTTAAAATTATTGATAATGCCGATCAAAAAATTACTTTTATAAACGATTCGAAGTCAACCAACGGACTTTCTCTTCAATCAGCTCTTTCAAACTGTTTTGATATTCAATTAGAGAATATTGTTTTAGTGATGGGCGGTAGATCAAAAGGAATAGATTATTCTAAATATTTTTACTTTCCCTTAGGCAATGATCATATCAGTGTCTTTGCGTATGGAGAAGCAGCGCAAGAAATCAAAGAAAACTTACTGTCATTGAAGGGTGATAATCATAAATACCCTAAAATAGAAATATTTGAATCGTTCACTGATGCTGTAAAAAGAGGAATAGAAGAAGCAAACGGTTTTAAGAATGGAGCTGTTCTTTTATCTCCAGCTTGTTCGAGTTTCGATCAATTTAAGAATTATGCAGAAAGAGGAGAGAAATTCAAAACAATTGTAGGGGAGTATAATGAATATTAAAAAGTTAAGTCAAGATTATTATCTATTGGGATCAGTTTTTTTCTTAATCATTTTTGGTTTAGTGATGCTATTTAGTGCAAGTTGGGTAAAATCTCTTGAGGTGACAAATGGGGAATCAAGGTCATATTTTTTTTCTAGTCAATTACTAAAATTTCTTCCTGGCTTAATGATTTTTCTTTTCTTTAGTTTCTTTAATTATAGAAAACTACAAAAGATTGCTATTCTATCTTTGATTACTACCTTTATATTGCTTTTATATACGAAATTTCAGGGTTGTAATTTGGATTCATGTAGATGGCTATCTATCGGCCCAATTTCATTCCAAACCTCAGATTTGGCTCGATTTTCAATAATCCTTTTTCTTGCTGACTATATTGATAGAAATCACAAAAAAATGATTAGCTTTGATAAGGGAATTTTAATTCCTCTTCTTTGGATTTTACCTTCATGTATTTTAGTGTTAATTCAACCAGATAATTCAACCACTTTGATTATTATGTCAATTGCTTTAATAATGCTTTTCATTGGTGGTGCATCTTTCCCTCAAATACTTACTATTTCAATTTTAGGAATTTCTACTGTTGGTTTTATGCTTCTTAACAAAGGAAATTATGCATTATCGAGAATAACTTCTTTTTTTAATGAATCAAGTGTGGTCAATTACCAATCTGATCAAGCAATTATTGGATTACAACAGGGAGGTTTTTGGGGATTAGGAGTAGGAAATAGCGTTCAGAAGTATAATTATTTACCTGAAACTCATACGGATTTTATTTTTGCTATTATTGGCGAAGAATTAGGTTTTTTTGCAGGTATGATACTTATTCTTATTTATGCTTTTATTCTAATTAGGGCAGTGCAGATTGCAAAGAAATCAAACGATATATTTGGAATAATGCTTTCACTAGGTTTCGGAATAAGTATTTCAATATACGCCTTAATTAATATAGGAGTAGTAATTGGCTTATTACCGGTAACAGGAGTCCCTTTACCATTTATCAGTTATGGTGGATCATCATTTATTATAAATATTTTAATGATCGCAATATTGCTGAATATTAGTAAATCTAAAAGAGAGTTTAAGCTCAAAAACTGGCGTCTTAAAGTTAATGCATAAGACAACTATATTTCTATGTGGAGGAGGTACTGGTGGACATTTTTTCCCATTAATAGAAATTAAAAGAGGATTAGAAAACAATCTAAAAAACTCTCAATTCTTTTATATTGGTTCATTAAAAGGTATTGAAAAAACTAAAGCATATGAAAATTTTGATGATTCATTTATGTTATTGAATGTATATGGATTTAAGAGAAAAATAAATTTAACAAATATTTTAGAAAATTTTTTATTAATTCCCCTAGTGATTGTGGGGTTTTGTAGAGTGTTAATGAAATTTAGAAAACAAAATCCTAAATTGCTGATAGCTTCAGGAGGATATGCATCTTTAATCCCCTTGATGGTTGCTAAAATGACTCATACTCCATATTATATTCAAGAACAAAATTCCTACCCAGGTATTGTAACAAGATTGTTTTATAAAAGTGCCAAAAAAGTTTTCTTAGGTTTTGAAAGTGCAGAAAAATATTTAGACAATAGTTTCAATATTTTAGTTACTGGAAATCCCACAAGATTTCAAATTATTGATGTTGATAAAAATCAGAAAAATTCTAAACAAACTATAATGATTTTTGGAGGTAGTCAGGGTTCTCAAAATATAAATTTAACTATTGAGGAAATGATAATTAATAGCGGTTTTAAAAATTTTGAACTTTTTTGGATTGTAGGTAAAAATAATTTTAATGAATTCAAAAAATATAATTCTTCATCCATTAAAGTCTATTCGTTTGTAGATAATATCGAAGAATTATACTTGAGAACTGATTTAATCATATCTAGAGCTGGAGCAATGACAATTTCTGAAATAGTAGACTTTCAACTTCCTTCAATATTAATTCCACTTCCGAGTGCAGCTGAAAATCATCAGTATTTTAATGCAAAATATTTAGAAGAAAAAAATTGTTCCATGATAATTAATGAAGAAAAGTTAAATAGTGATATTTTAGCAAATAAAATAAATACTATTTTTTCAAATGAACGAATAATTCAATCAATGAAAAACAACTTTTCAACTCTTACCAAAAGAAATTCTGTAAAATTAATTATTGATTCATTAATTGAGGACTTAAATGCTTAGTCAGCTTAAAAATATCCATTTCATCGGAATAGGTGGTATAGGTATGAGTGGTATTGCTGAGTTACTACATAAAAAAGGTTTTATAATATCTGGATCGGATATTAGCAATAATTCTAATATTGAAAGACTTCGAAAGATGAATATTCAAATCACAACTGAACATCTCGAAAAAAATATTACAGGTAAAGATTTAATAGTTTATTCTGATGCAATCCCTTCAGATAACTGTGAATTGAGGATGGCAAATAATTCAGGAGTTCTATGCTTTTCTCGCGCAAAGATGCTATCTGAGATTTCAAAAATGAGTAAGGCAACAATAGCAATTTCAGGAACCCATGGAAAGACTACTACAACATCAATGATTGGAACTGTAGTAAAAAATGAAAATTTAAATCCTACAGTTATAGTTGGTGGAGTCGTGAAGTCTTTTCAAACAAATACCTTGCTAGGATCTGGAGATACTTTTATTGTAGAAGCAGATGAGTATAATAGAACTTTTTTGCATCTGTCACCTTCAATTTCTGTAATTAATAATATTGATTTTGAACATATCGATACATACAAAAATTTAGACGAATTAAAAGAAGCCTTTATTGAATTTGCCAACTCAACGCAGTTTCATGGAATAGTTGCGGTTTGTTCTGATTCTGAAAATGCAAAATCAATCATTCCAAAAATTGACAAAACGGTAATCACTTTTGGAGTTAAAGATAAAAGCGCTGATTTTAGAGCAGAAAAAATCTTACAAAAAAATGGAAAAGTTTCATTTGATGCAATTTTCAGAAATAATAGAATCAAAATGCACTTAAATGTTCCTGGTGAACATAACATTTTAAATGCCTTAGCGGCTTTAGTTGTATGTGATTTTATGGGTTTGAAGGTAGATCATATAGCAAAAAGTTTAAAAGAATTTTCTGGTGTGAATCGAAGATTTGATTTTCAAAGAAATGACAAAGAATTAATTATAATAGATGATTATGCTCATCATCCAGTTGAAGTAAATTTTGTTGTTGATAGTATCAAAAAAAATTGGAATCGAAGATTGATTACGATCTTTCAACCTCATTTATTTTCAAGGACAAAACAGTTTTACAAAGATTTTGCAAGAGCTTTATACAGTTCTGATATCGTATTGATAACTGAAATTTATGCCTCAAGAGAAAAAATTGATAAATCTGTTACCTCAAAATCAATTGTTGATGAGATGAAAAAACTAAAACATACTAACGTTCAGTTCATTCAATATGATAAAGTTTTAGGTGGAATTAAAAAAATATACCGTTCGGGTGATATTATTTTGACTGCAGGAGCTGGGAATATTTGGAGAAAAGCTGTAGAATTAAATCAATTTCTTGATAAAAAATGATAACTATTAAAGATTTAAAGAAAATTCCTGGGTTAATAATTAAAAAAAATGAACCTATGAATAAATACACAACGTATGGAATCGGAGGGCAAGCAAAATTCTTTGTTATTCCAGAATCTAAACAGAGCTTACTTGATTTAATTTCTTATTTAAATAAAAATAAATTGAAATATTTTATTCTAGGTTCAGGATCTAACTTGCTTGTTAATGATAAAGGATTTGATGGTGTTGTTGTTTCGATTAAAAGAAGTCTAGAAACAATCAAAATAGAAAATTCAAAATTATATGTTGAATGTGGAGCTATGCTTGGTACGATAGTGAAAGAATGTATAAAAAATAATTTATCAGGTATTGAAAATTTAGTTGGAGTACCTGGGACTTTAGGTGGTGCCTTGGTTATGAATGCTGGAGCATGGGGCGGAGAAATATCTGATAAACTTCAATCAGTAGAAATAATTGATAATCAAAATGAATTAAAAATTCTTCAGAGAAAAGACATTGATTTTTCTTACCGACTATCTTCTTTTAACAGTAATGAAGTTTTAATTTCAGCCACTTTCAATCTTGAAAAGAAAGATAAAGAACAGATCGAAAAAAAATATCAATTAGCTAGAGAAGGTAGGAAAAGTTCTCAACCAACAAATGTTCGTTCTGCTGGAAGTGTTTTTAAAAACCCACCTGGAAATTCTGCTGGAAAATTGATTGAATTGTGTGGATTAAAAGGTTATCGAATTGGAGGAGCAATTATTTCAGAAAAACATGCTAATTTTTTTATTAATGAAAAAGATTCATCTGCTAGCGATATGATGCATCTTATTAGATATGCCCAAAAAGAAGTCTTTAAAAAATTTAATATTAAATTAGAAACAGAAATTAAGTTTCTTGGTTTCGAATAAAACAATGAAGTAATGAAAAATAGCAAGTATACAGAATTAATGTTAACAATTACGACAATTTCATTAATTGTATTTCTATCATTGAAATGGAACGAAGTAAAAAATAATTCTCCTATTTTACTTAAGGTCACAGGAGATAATAATTTTAACAATGAAGATATTGTAGCTTTTGATTTTGGTGATAAATCGAATTTGTTTAAAATTAATCTTAAGACTTTTAAAGAGAATATTGAATCTAAGCCCCATATTAAAGATTCAAAAATTTTTAGATCCTTTCCTTCAAAAATAGAAATTATACTAGTTGAGAGAAATCCTATAGCCGTAATTCTTTCCGATAATTTTCTTATCATAGATTCAGATAATATTTCTCTTCCCTATGTAAATTTTGATTTAACGCTTCCTGTTTTAACCAATTTTAAAGATGATTCAGATTTATTTGTTTTTGGAGAAGAAGTTCAATCTCCTTCAATTAAAACAGCAGTAAGGATTCTTGATCAATTATATAAAGAATATTCAGATATTTATTTTTCTATTTCAGAAGTTAGTTTTAACGAAAATGAGGAATTTGATATAATTCTAAAGAACGGAAAGACAAGAATATTGTTAGGAAAAAATGATTTTGATTTGCGAATTAAAAAACTCAACTCTTTCAAGAAAAATTTTGAAAAATATGATACATTAGAAAATTATAAGTCTGTAGATTTGCGTTATAAAAATCAAGTAGTTGTAAAAGAATCTTAATGAATAGAAATAGTATTAGAACCGCTTTTGATATAGGCAGTTTTCAAATTAAAGGTCTTGTTTTTAGAATTAGAGAAGATGACTCAATTGAAATATTATCTTTAAAAACTGTTGTCTCTAAGGGGATTGAAAATGGAAATCTTATTGATAAAGATCAATTTATTCAAATAATGATGGAGTTAGTTGAATCTCTTGAAAAAGAATCAAAAATATCTATTCAGGATGATGTTTTTATTACTCTATCAGGCTCCAATATTAAATCGGTTAATTCATCGACAAGAAAAAAAGCAAAAGATAATGAAGAATTACTTGTAGATAAAAAATTAAAACAAGAACTATTAAATCAATGTTCTGATATTCAGGTATCCGCTGACAGATATGTATTACATAACCTTGATCAAGGATTTTATATTGATGGATCAACATTAATCAGAAACCCTATTAGTATGGTTGGCAAAACAATCGAAGCAAAAGCACATTTAATTCATGTTCCTAATTTCAATATGAAGCAAATAGGATTTTGTTTTGAAAATGAGTTACAAATAAAAAATGTTATGCCAGTTTTTGATGGACTTGCCGGTGCAGTATCTGGTCTATCAGAAGATCAAAAAAAATTAGGTTGCATTTTTTTAGATATAGGTTCCGATAAAACAAACTTTATTGCTTTCAAAGATAATTACGTTGTTTTTTCAAAGGTAATACCAGTTGGTGGAAATTTAGTAACTAAAGATATTGCTGCTTATTTAGGGTGTTCTTTGATTGAAGCCGAACAAATTAAAAAAACTAAGTTATCTTCCTTTGCTAATTTAGCAGATGAAAATGAAACGTTCGAAGTTGGATTAATTGATGATGCATTAACGAAAAAAGTCAATGCAAAAGAAATATCTAAAATTGCTGAATTAAGATATGAAGATATTATTGATCATTTAAAAAATATTTTTCGTATAAATAGCAAAGAAATTTCTGAATTTAAATCAGGAATTAAACTTTCCGGAGGAGGTTCAAATATTAAAAATATTGATTTGCTTTTCAAAAATCACTTTCCAAATCTCAAAATTGAGTTTGTAGCAAACAAAGATATTCACTTTAAAGAAGACTTATCTGAAAATAGAGAACTAGTAAATTTGTTTGGATTATCAAAGTGGTTAATCCACTCTGTAGATGAGGATAGTCTTTATGATTATTCTGATTCAAAGTCTAATTCATTTTTTAAAAAAATCTTAAATTCAATTCTCAACTTTTTTGAATAATTTATTTAGATTTTATTCAAATCTTTATCTCTAAAGCAATTGCTATCCCAACATTTAATCAATATATTTTGGACTATGAGTAACTATTGGGAAGATTTTAAAAAAAATTTATCTGAATGGAGTGTTGTTGCATCTGAAAAAGCTGAAGAATTTACTCATAATAGCAAGCTTCGTTTAGATATTTTACAATTGGAACGAAAGCTATCTTCTAGATATATGAAACTTGGCATTTTTGTTTTCAGTAAAACAAATGATAAAAATGTTTCTAATTTTGTTGGAGACGAAAAATACCTTTCTTTAGTTGAAGATATCAATGATATCAAAAATAAAATTTCTAAAATTAAGGCTGAGCTCCATTCAATTGTTGAAAACAATAATCTGGAAGAAGAATGAAAAAAAAAATATTTTCTTTTCAATTAACTTCAGATAGTAAGTTACATCAATTTCATTTTTCTTTATCGAATTTACTGATTTTTTCTTCAATTTTTTTTGCTATCCTTTTGATATCTAATTATTATTTATCTAAGAAATTTTCAGAGGAATATTATGTAGATCAGTTGAATACCACTGATTTAAAGTATAAATCAATATCTGAAGAATTACTACTCCGAATTTCAGAGCTTGAAAATGATATTAAATCTTTTGAAGAAAGAGATAAGGAATTAAGAACTTATGCTGAAATTCCTCCACTTACTGAAAATCAGAAATCAAGAAATACTGGAGGATCAATTAATAGCGAAAATTTAACTGATGACTCAAGCTTTTTAAATGAATTAACAAAAAAAGTAGATGATTTATCATTCTCAATTAAAATGCAAAAAGATAGTTACGACAAAATATTTAGTAAAATCAAGTCTAACGAAAAAATGTACTCTCATATTCCCTCTATAACACCTGTAACAGGATACGTTGGTTCTGGATATGGATATAGAAATGATCCTATCGATGGCAAAAGAAGGCTTCATAGTGGATTAGATTTTGCTGTCAACTTGAATACTGATGTTATAGCTACAGGAGATGGAGTTGTAACTAGAGCCCAGTATGATTCTGGATGGGGAAGATATATTAAAATTGATCATGGTTATGGATATGAAACTATCTATGCGCATTTATACAAAATTCATGTTAAAAAAGGCCAAAAGGTTCAGCGAGGAGATGTAATTGGAAAATCTGGGAATAGCGGAAGAGCGGCAGGTTTCCATTTACATTATGAAGTTCACAAGAACAAAAAATCTGAAGATCCATCAAAATATTTTTTTACAGGCTATATTAAGTAGTTTAAAACTTTGGCTATGAATAATCATCTTCATAAAACATACCTGATTGAAACTTATGGTTGCCAAATGAACGTTGCAGATTCGGAACTTGTTGAAGGAATTCTGAATAAAATTGGTATGCAAAAAACAACTGTTGTTGATGACGCAGATGCAATTTTCCTAAATACTTGTGCAATTCGAGAGAATGCTGAATCTAAAATTCATTCTAGGCTTGGGAATTTATACAAACTCAAATTAAACAAACCGGAGTTGATTATAGGAGTTCTTGGTTGTATGGCTCAAAATCTTAAAGATGATTTATTAAAAAATAAACCTTATGTAGATATTATTTTGGGACCCGATTCATATAGGAATATTCCTATGTTAATTAATAGACATAACTTAGATAAGAAAAGTATTGTAGACACAAAACTGTCACGATTTGAAGTTTATGAAAATATGTTTCCAAAAAGAGGAGATACTTTTAATGCATGGGTTTCAATCATGAGAGGATGTGATAAGTTCTGCACTTTTTGCATTGTTCCATTCACTCGTGGAAGAGAAAGAAGTAGAAGTATAGACAGTATTGTTCAGGAGATTCAAAGGGCTGTTTCTGATGGGTTTGCAGAAATAACTTTACTTGGTCAGAATGTTAATTCATACAATTTTGAAGAAAAAGATTTTGCAGATTTATTACTTGAAGTTTCAAATATAGATGGAGTAAAACGAATAAGATATACATCTCCTCATCCACAAGATATCAATGAAAAACTTCTAGAGGTCATGGCTTCAAGAGAGAATATTTGTAATTATATTCATTTTCCTCTTCAATCTGGTTCTAATAAAATCCTTGAAAAGATGAATAGAACTTACAGTAAAGAACATTTTATCTATATGGTCAAAAAAATTAGAGAGATAATTCCTAATTGTGGTCTTTCAACAGATATTATAGTTGGATTTCCTGGAGAAACTGATGATGACTTTCGTGACACTCTGCAAGTTATGAATGAAGTCAAATTTAATTCAGCATTTACATTTAAATATTCTCCAAGACCATATACGAAAGCTGCACAATTTTCTGATCAAATTGAAGAAACTATTAAGAAAGAACGTTTAGATGAACTAATTAAGCTTCAAAAGAAACATACATTAGAACACAATCTTGCAAAAATAGGTACATTTCAAAAGATTCTTATTGAAAAGGAAAGTAAAAAATCAATAAATCATTGGGCTGGTAGAACTGATTCTAATGAATGGGTGATTGTAGATAAAAACAATAATAATATTAAAGATATTATTCCTGTGGAAATTACCAATGCAACTGGTGTAATTTTACACGGTAAACAAATTGAAAGCGTATAGATGATTAGAATTTTTAAAATTTTATTTTTTTTAGCAGCAATTACTGCTGTTTTTCTTATTTTTGATAAAAATAGTTTTGAATTAAATTTATTTTTTCTAAATGAAACTCCTTTAACTTTGCCTGCATATCAATTATATATTATTTTGATAATGATTGGTATTGTCGTTGGATATTTAGTTTCTCTCAAGTCAGTTTTTAGCTATAGAGCAGAGATAAAAAAATTAATCATAAATAATAAGGATTTATCTGATGAATTAGACAGCTTAAGAAATGTTGCCTTAGATGATGACATTAGTTTCGACCAAGAAGATTAATGCAATATATTTTTTATTTAATTCTTTTAGCTGTACTTATAATCCTATTTTTAACTTTAAATAGAACCTCCAAGAAACCTTCTGACCATCAGTTATTTAGCAATGCTTTAAATGCATTGGTCAATAATGAAAAGAAAAAAGCTTACAAAATTCTAAAACAAATCATTTCAAAGGACTCTTCACATCATGAAGCATTTTTACTGCTTGGAAACTTGTATAGAGAAAAAAATATTGAAAACGCTATAAAAATTCATAAAAGCCTTATAATAAGACCAAATTTAACTAATGATTTTAAATTTCAGGTTCACAAGTCTCTAGTACTTGATTATTTAGAGTGTGAAAATATTGAAAAAGCAAAAAATGAACTTATTAATTGTCTTTTAATAAGACCTAAAGAATATTGGGCCTTAGATTTGTTAAAAAATATTTCTTCAGAACAAAAAGATTGGGAGAGTGCATTAATTTATGAAGAAAAGATTTTAAAATTTTATCCTGAGAAAAAAGAAACAGATGCTTCAATGTTAAATTATTTTATAGCTAAAGATTTTCAAAAAAAGAATAATTTTAAAAAGTATATTTTTCATTTAAATAAAAGTATTTCGTATGTGAATGTCTTCCCAAAAGCATATAAAGATCTTTGTTTACTTGAAGAAAATTCTTTAGATGAAATTATAAAATACTTTGTGAAATATGTTAATCTCCAAAGAATTAATTTTGTTGAAGATTGTAAATTGATTGAGCAAAGATTGTTTGATATGAACGCTTATCACCAAATAGAAAATCTTTATAAGCAAATACTTGATTTGAATTTTAATTCATTTGCTTTTAATCGTTTGATTGATATTTTTCTTGAAAAAAATGAAAAAGATAAAGCAGCTGAATTAATTGAGTCTGTTTTTCATGAAATGCCAAATCCAATCATAAAATTGAATCAAATTAAACTAAAAGTCGATGATCTGGAAATTAGGAAGTCATTATCAGTATTATGCAATGAATTAACGATTGATGAAAAATAAATACTTAATTATTTTATTTTTTTTGACATCAATTTTTTCACAAAATTCTGAAAAACTACTTTATGAAAAAGCCTTAAGTACTATTGATGGAGACAAAGCTTTGTCAATGTATGAACAGATTCTAAAATCAAATTCAATGACTGAATATTATTGGCTTTCCTTAAGAAAGAAAGCTGAAATCAATTATGCAAAAGGGCTTTATATTTCATCTTCAAATCTTTGGAAAGAATTCAATTTAAATGCACCTTCAAGTCTGATTGATAACGAATCAAAAAATTTTCTTTTTCGTTCTTTGAATGTGATTGGAGAAGATGACTCTGTAAAATATTATCAAAGATTGCTTTCATCTGAGACCTTAAAAGATCAAAAAAAAATCAGTAGTTTTCCTGATAAAAAAACACTTTGGTATATTCAATTTGGTGTTTTTTCATCAAAAGAGAGCGCTGAAATAATGCTAGATAGTCTTTTATCAGATGGAATTAAAAATGTTTTAATTGTTCAACTATTTGAGAGAGGAAAAATGAAATATTATGTAAGAACTGAAAGTTTTACCTCAAATTCAAAAGCTCAAAGGTTTGCAAAAAGAAATTTTCCAAAATCTAAAGAATACGTAATTATAAGCAAGTAAGTTATTCTTTACCTTTCATGTAAAGCTTGTATGAAATAAAGGAGAGTATAATTAAAGCACTTATCTCATATAGTGGGGAAGGCAAGCTGTAAGATGGCCAAAAATTCTTATCAATAAAAAGAGGAATTGCAATAAAGATTGCCATTAACGCCTCTCCCGTAATTAGTCCAGAAGCAATTAAAATACCATTATTGTTTCCAGATTCTGTTGCTTTTTTTGAAGCAAAGTAATTAATGAAACCACCAATAAAAATTGGCAGTGTTAGTTCTACAGGTAAGTAAATTCCAATAGCAACTGCAAGAATAGGAATTCTAAATTCTGATCCTCTTCTAAGTTGTATTTGGTCTAAAATAATAATCAATATACCTATAATTGCACCAAAGAAAATCATTCCCCATTCAAGGTTTCC
>JAFMFP010000004.1 GCA_017856055.1 Fidelibacterota bacterium
CACGCCGCCAGCGTTCGTCCTGAGCCAGGATCAAACTCTCAATTGTATATTTTAAAGTTTGTTGTCTAACTCCAGGATTAAAACTTAAAGGTTCTACATAGTAAATTTTCAAATATCTACAGGCGCACTTATTTTGTGCGCAAAAGTGGAGAAACTTATCATAGTTTTGGTATATTACCAAGAAAAAAATAACAAAATTTTTAGAGTAAAATTCCAGCAATTGATGCAGTAAGCCATGATGCCAATGCACCACCGATCATTGCCTTAGCTACAAGAGAAGATAAATCTCTCATTCTATCTGGAGCCATAGACCCAATTCCTCCTAATTGAATACCAATTGATCCAAAATTAGCAAAACCACATAATGCATAAGCTGCAATTATTGATGTTCTCTCAGAAATAGCTTGTGAGTTGATTAAAGTCTGTAAATCAGTATATGCGATTAATTCTGTAAAAACTAATTTTTTACCCATTAAAGCTCCTAAAGTACTTGCTTCATGCCATGGGGCTCCCATCGCCCATGCAAGGGGCATAAATATAAAACCAAGAATACTTTCAAGTGAGAGTCCAAGAAAAGATAATAAATAGTTAATCATTGCAAGAATAGCTAAAAAAGCAATTAACATTGCAGCAATATTTGCTGCAAGTTTTAATCCCGATGAAGCTCCTGAAGCTAACGCCTCCATCGCACTACTAGTCGTCCTCTCAACTTGAATATTTAAATTACCCATAGTTTTAGAATCTTCTATTTCTGGAAAAATAATTTTAGCGATTACTATGGCTGCAGGAGCAGACATCACTGAAGCAGTTAATAAATGTCCAGCAATTCCAGGTATATCAGACAACCATCCAACATAGATCGCAAGAACTCCTCCAGCTGCAGTAGCAAAACCTCCAATCATAACAGTAGCTAATTCAGAGTTAGTCATTGTTTTTACAAAAGGTCTTACAAGCAAGGGAGATTCAGTTTGTCCAAGGAAAATATTAGCAGATACGCTTAACGATTCACTACCACTTGTTTTTAATATCTTCTGAAAAATGATAGCAAATCCTTTAACAACTAATTGAATAATTCCGAAATGATATAGAACTGAAATTAATGCAGAAAAGAATATTACAGTAGGCAAAGTTCGAAAAGCAAAATTGACTAAAGCAGGTTCAAAAGCACCTGAAATATATGATTGAAAAAGAAAATCACTACCAGCATCAGCAAAACTAATTAGTCTTGTCACAACTGAGTCGAGATACTGAAAAATTGGTTTTCCGATTGGAGTAACCAAGATAAAAACTCCCAGAAGAAATTGTAAGATAATTCCGTTTAAAATGGTTTTCTTATTAATTTTTTGTTGGTTTTCTGAAAGAAAAAATGCGATTAGTAGAATCGAAGCTATACCAAAAATACCTTGAAAATTCTCCATTCTAGTGATTATGTCCATCTTTTAAGTCTTTAGTATGTTTTGAAACATTCTTAATCTTTGAAAAAGAAGATAATAAATTAATCAATTTTTCATCAATCATATCATCCTTCAATCTTTGGACGTTGGAAGGTTTTTTATAGAATCTTTCAATTTCAGATTTTCTTTTTTCATCATTTTCATCTTGAATTGCCTTTTCTATATAAATTTTTACATCTTCGTCAAGAACCTGAACATTTTCTTTTTCAATGATAGCGTTTCTAACTAAAAACCACTTAATATTATTTTCAGCATACAACTTATAGTCCTCTCTGATTTTATCTTCTTCTAAATGAGTATACTTTTGATTGTGACGAATATCATGAATGATATTGTTCATATAGTTTTCGAACATAGAAGAAGGTAAAGGGGGATCAATGAGCTTTACAAAACTTTCTATTAAAGCAGAATTAAATATTTCTAATGATTTATTATTGTATTCCTTTGAAAGACTTTCCTTAATCTTTGTCCTCCAATCATCAATTGATTTACAATTAGGATCCATTTTCTGAATAAAATCTAAGTCTAATTTTGGAGCGACTCTCCTTTGAATTGATTCTAAAGTAATTGCATAATTTTTTTTACCATTTCCTAGATCTAATTCAGTGTTAACAACATCAGAAATTTTCTTTCCATCAAACATATTTAAGTTTTTACCTATTAAAGGATCTTGACCAATTTGAAAATATTTTTTTTCTGAACTACCTATAATGGGTAAACCCGAATTATCAATTTCCTGAATTGCACAAATTAAATAATCATTTTCTTTAGGAGAATCTTTGATATCCTCAATAGAAGATTGAGAGTTCAATATATTATTAATTGTTTGTTCTACCTCTTCATCATCAAAAAGAAATTCAATTTTTTCAACAGTGACTATATTCTTTTTTAAGGTAGGCACTTTGATTTCTGGATTTATTTCAAACTCAGCTTTAAATGAAAAATCACTTCCAAATGAAAAATCAATATCTTTTAAACCAGCTTGGTTGATTGGTTGTAATTTTTCTTTTTGAAGAGCTAAAATAAAATATTTTTCGGAAAAATCTTCTACAAATGCTAAATCTATCGATGAAGAATATTGATCTTTTAACATGCTTGGAGGAACTTTCCCTTTTCTAAAACCAGGAAGCTTTAAGGTTTTAACAAATTTTGCTTTAGATTTTTCATAATCTGTTTGGATATCATTCCATTTGGCAATAATACTAAGCTCAATAGTAAAATTGTTAATTTTTTTAAATTTAGTTTTTAAATCCATTATTGTTTTAATCTAAAAGTACAACCCTCAATTGTTTTCATAAAGTTCTCTAACTGATTGTGTGTACAAATTAAATCTTCAATAGGTTCGTAGGAATCTGATGGATAGGATTCTGGATCGTATTCTCTTAAAAAATTCGATTCAAACTTGATAATCATATCATTCAACACTTGTTTGTTGAGATTTTTACTTCTCAAAAAATTTAGCTGTAAATTAATTTTTCCATTTGATGAAAGCCTGAAAAGAGGAAGAAGTCCATAATCAGAATTACATTTAAATGTCATTGTACCACATTCATCTCCAGTTCCCCAAGATAATTCATCAGATAGTTTTTCAGAAAATGAAACAAGCTCTAAACAATTCATAGCAACATGATTTTCGCAGTTTGATGTTAAATGTTGAACGAATTTGTCTTTAGACCATTTAGTCATTATACCTCCAGATATAGTAAAGAATTAAGTTTGAAATTTGGTTGTGAATTTACCCAAAAATAGATTTTTATAAAACTAATTTTTTGAAAATTTAATTTCTTAATGGTTTTCCTGTTTTAAGAAAATAAGCTATTCTGTCTTGGGTTTTCTTCTCTCCAGCAAGAGACATAAAGCTTTCTCTTTCAATATCCAAAATATATTGTTCATCAACTTTAGACATTAAGCCACCTTTTTCTCCACCACTAAGAACATATGCTGATTTAGTACCAACTAACAAATCATGATCAGATAGTTTTCCCTGAGCCTTCATAGTCTTCAATCCAACAGAAGCAAATGTTCTCAGAGTCATTCCGGGTAAAGTTAAGTCATCTCTATATTTTGGAGGTAAATAACCATTATCATTCATTTCAAGAATCAAACTCTTTGCCTTAGCAATTAGATGGTCTGAATTCATCAAAATCATATCGCTTTTTCTTAAAAATCCTTTTTCTTTTGCATCAAGTGCGCTCCTTGAAACAGCAAGAGGATTAATCACTTCCATTGCTTGTCTAGCTATACTCATATTTACATTAGAAGCATTATTATTTTCTAATAAATTTAAAAGAACTCTCAAATGCCCACCAGCTCCAGGAATTAAACCTTGGATTGCTTCAACCAAACCAGCATACAACTCTCCAGATGCAACGGACTGAGCAGAGCAAGCATAAAATTCGAATCCACCACCTAAGGCAAAATTAAATGGACAGGTAATTATGGGATATTTAGAATGTCTAATCCTTTGTGTTAAATCCTGCATTTCTTTTACACTGGATTCCATTAATTTCAAATTATTAGAATCAATTGCGACTTTAAAATCATTAACATTAGCACCCGCACTCCAGTTTTTACCCTGATGACCAACAACTATTCCTTTATATTTATCTGAATCAAGTAACTTGACTGCGTATTTCATAACATCTACTATAGAACGATCAATAGGATTAAATGCTGGAACAAAAATTGAATGAAATTCTACATTCAATACTCCATCACCAATATCATGAATACTAGCACTCCAATCTCTTAATAAAGTACTGGTAGAGCTTCGATAAAGATTGAGATTGATATTTTTAGTATTTTTCGGAGCAACTTTGGATTTGTTTTCTACTGGACACCAATAAGTAAGCTGACTATCAACAATTTTGTAAAATGAATCTCTTCCACTTTCTAACATAGCTAGTACCCATTCTGGTACCTTCTTATTTTCAGATTGCATTCTTTGAACTGATTTAGAAACACCAATTGCATCCCAATATTCAAAAATTCCAAGTTCTCTAGTAAATCCCCATTTCATTGTATTGTCAATTTCAATAATATTATCAGCAATTTCAGGGATCAACCCTGCAGTATAGCTTAACATAGGAGCATTTATTTCCCACAAAAATTTAGAACCCTTATCGTCTAAATAAGAAATTACAGCTAATCTTTTTCTCAAATCTTTAATTGGCTTACCCACTCTTAAAACATCAAAAGATGGTTTTTTCATAGGAGAATATTCTAATGTTTTGATATCTAGAGATAAAATATTTTTATCAATTTTTTTATACCAGCCTTCTCCACTCTTTTGACCGAGTCTTCCCTGCTTAACAAGCTCTTCAATAATTTTAGGTGCAATAAATTTTTCTCGTTCTAGTTCAGTTTCTGTCGTAACTCTTTCATGCATATTGTTTAATACATTTAATACAGTGTCAAGTCCAACAATATCTTGAGTACGAAAATATGCACTTTTTGCACTACCTACAAAAGTGCCAGTCAATGCATCTACTTCCTCAACAGTTAATCCCATTTCAACAGCCTTGTTATAGACTAGGGGAGCAGCTGCATTCATCAAGCGGTTGCCAATGAAACCTGGGGTATCCTTAGCATGAACAACTCCTTTACCTAATATATTTTCTCCAAAATCTGCAATAGTATTATAAATATCATCGCATGTATTCTTACCCTTTACAAGTTCGAGCAACCTAAGGTATCTTGGTGGATTGAAAAAATGAGTAATTAAGAAACGTTTCTTAATTTCGCTTGGAAGAACCTCGATCAAATTTTCAAGAGGAATACCAGAAGTATTCGAAGTTAAAATTACATTATCGCTTAAATGAGGAAGTATATTTTTATATACATCGTGTTTTATTTCAATTTTTTCAGCAACAGCTTCAATGACTAAATCGCAATCTTTCAACTGATTAAGATCTTTATCATATGAACAAGGTGAAATCAATTTAATAGTCTCACTTGAAAATAATGGAGCAGGTTTTAAATTTTTAAGATTTTCTAACGCCTTTTTTGATAAATCAATATTGATATCAAATAGTAAAGATGGAATTCCTGCATTAGCTAAATGACCAGCAATTTGAGAACCCATTACTCCAGAACCTAATACTGCACACTTTTTGATGTTATTCATCTAATTAACCCTTTTAATAATAGTTGTTATCCCTTGACCAGTACCAACACACATGGTAGCAAGACCAGTTATTAGATTATTTTGTTCAAGAACATTAAGAAGTGTTGTAATTATTCTTGTGCCTGAAATCCCGAGCGGATGCCCAAGAGCGATTGCTCCACCATTAAGATTAGTTTTATCAATTTCCCAATTCCCTTTTTTAATACAGTATAAAGCTTGAGCCGCAAATGCTTCATTAAGTTCAATTGCATCAATATCATTTAAAGATAACCCGGTATTTTTTAATGCTTTTTCTGTAGCAGGCAATGGTCCAGCTCCAAACTTTGTCCAATGAACTCCAGCTACCCCCCTTCCTTCAATACTAGCTCTGATTTTTAAATTATTTTTAAGTGCATAGTCTTCTGAAGTTATTAACATTGCAGAAGCACCAATTGAAAAAGGGCTACTCGTCGCAGCAGTTACCGTTCCATCAGCTCTAAATGCAGGATTTAAGGATTTAATTTTTTCTTTATCGGGAGTTCTAGGTCCAGAATCTTTTTCAAAAATTGAACCATCACCTAATTGAATAGGAATAATTTCATTATCAAATTTTCCATTTTTTTGTGCTTCAACAGCTAATTCATGTGACCTAAAAGAGAATTCTTCTTGTTCAGCTCTTGATATATTTAATTCCTGTGCTAATAATTCAGCACCCTCACCCATAGAGATATAGTAATCTTTTTCTGCAAGGTCTACATTAAAATCAGGAGCAAATCCTCCTTGGGGAATGGTAAACATGTCTTCTACTCCCCCAGCAATTCCTACCTCAATATCTCCGCTTTCAATAGCGGTACTAATCTGATGTAAAGAAGTCATCGCAGATCCACAATAACGATTGATAACATTGGCTGCAGCAGTTTCCGGAATTCCGGCAAGTAAAGAGGCTCCTCGAGAAACCAACATACCCGTTGGACCTTCTGGGAAAGCACAGCCCAATGAAACATCTTCAATTTGACTAGGATCTAGATTTGAATTTCTATCCATTAATCCCTTTATAACTTGACCTGCAATTTCATCAGATCTCATTCCTATTAATGAGCTACCCTTAGTTCCAATTGGAGATCTAACTCCATCAATAATTACTGCTTTGTTCATTTCTTTTCTCCTATCCTAATGTTCGAACTGGATACGCACCCAATTCCATTGCTTTTTCGGCAATCTGTTTTTTCATACCAATTGTATTGGAATCAAGCACCAAGTTTTTACTAACATTTTCAATTTTATTTTTTAAATCACTGGGGATATTTCCATCATAGATTTGATTTAAAATTTTATTTGTAAAATCTAAGACTCGTGGTCCTTCTTCAGCAATGTAAACCTGAGCACAAAGTGATGGAACAATTTCTTTTTTTAAATTATAGTAATCAGTATTTTGTATAACTCTGGAAAGTGTTCTATCGGCTACAAATGCATAAATTAAAATATTAGCTAAGTTCTCTATAATTGCTTGTTCAAGGCCAATATCTTGTCCATACTTTGATAAAGCTTCATTCAACGAAATAGCATATAAAGCCTTTGCAGCTTCAATGCAATGAACTTCTTTTTCGAATGGTCCTTTATAAGAAGAAATATATCCAGAATTAAAAGAATCCTCTAATTGAAGTAAGTATTCTTTGAAACCTAATTCTCCACTAAGAGTCTTGGTAATCATATCTCTTGTACATAACATTCTATTGATTTCGTTTGTCCCTTCCCATATTCTATTGATACGAGTATCTCTATAAGCTTGAGCCATAGGATATTCTTCTATAAAACCATAACCTCCAAAAATTTGCAAACATTGGTCAATAACTGATGAAGCAGATTCGCTTCCATAAACCTTACAAATTGAATTTTCAGCAATATATTTTCCAGTAACATTCCCTTGATTTACGTAGTAAAGGGGATCATTTTTATCTAATTCATCGATAGCTTCTTGTTGAACACCAATTACACCATAACACATACTCTCGGTAGTATAAGTTTTGACGACACAATCAGCCACCTTATCTCTAATAGAACCAAAATCAGCAATATATTGCCCAAAAGCTTTTCTTTGTTTTGCATAAGCAATTGCTTCTTTTATTGCAAGCATCATGCCTCCTGTAGAACCAGCACCTAATTTGAATCTACCAATGTTTAACCCACAAAAAGCGGGTCCAGCACCTTCACCAACTTTTCCTAATAAGTTTTCAACAGGCACCTTACAATCTTTAAAGTACAATGGAACTGTAGAAGATCCATGCATTCCCATTTTCTTTTCTTCCGCTCCAATCTCAAATCCCGGAGTTCCTTTCTCAACTACGATAGAAGAAAATTTGCCATCTATTTTACAGGCCACTGTAAAAATTTCTGCCCAGGCACCGTTTGATATGAATATTTTTTGTCCATTTAGTATATAATGTTTTCCATCTTCAGATAAGACACCAACAGTTTGAGAATTGGTAGCATCCGATCCAGCGTTGGGTTCAGTTAAAGCAAAAGCAGCAATTTTTTCTCCAGTACATATGCCTGGCAACCATTTTGCCTTTTGTTCTTCATTACCATACCAAATAATTCCCAACGAACCAATGGAAGTTTGTACATTCCAAACTGTAGTGAATGATCCGCTACCTCCTCTAGCTATAGCCTCAGCCAAAATACACATACCAGTTTTACTTAATTCAGAACCACCATATTTCTCAGGAACATCAATTCCTAAGAAACCCAATTCTCCCATCTGCTTCAACAGGCTTCGAACTAATTTTTCATCTTTTGTTTCAAGCTCCTTATGGGCGAGTGGAAGAATTTCTTTTTCAGCAAATTCACTCATGGCTTCAAACATCATTCTTTCTTCATCGGAAAATTTTTCTTTGCAAAAAACTTCTTCCGAACCAACAACAGTTGTTAGAAAAGTTCCACCTGTTTTAATTTTATTAATTTTGTTTAAATCTTGGCTCATTATAACCTCATTTTTGTTTAAAATTTTCTAAAATGTAATTTGAAATTTGATCTATGTAAGCACTTGGTTTAACATGCTTGGACTCAAATAAAGAAAACCAAAAAATTCCCTCAATATTAATGATTAAAGATAATGCAGCAATTTTAGAGTTAATCCTATGAAATTCTCCATTATCTATTCCTTTTTGAATGATTATCTCAACAAATTTTTGAAATCTATTGTAAACCTTTTGAACTGATTCTTTAAAATCATCATCTAATCTTGATATTGACCAAAAACTAGAAAGACAATGAAATAAAGATGGATCTTTTTCTAATTGTTGAGAGAAAATAGAGAAAAGTAACTTAAGAGACTCAGTACTTGATTCTTCATTTAAAGCGGGAGAAATCATTTCTTGGTACTCTTGCTCCCACATATCAATAACATCCAAGTAAACTTCTTTTTTACTTTTATAATAATGATAAATTGCTCCCTTGCTTACGCTAGACTCTTTTACAATATCATCTATAGTACTATTGTAATACCCCTTTTGAGTTAAAACTTTTATCGCTGAAGATAAAATATGTTTTTTTTTATCACTATTATTATGCATAAACCGACTGGTCGGTCTAAAGTAATCAAAAGTGAAAATTAAATCAACAATTCATTTTTAATACACCAAAAATTGTTTATTTTTTTTTATACTTTATGATTAAAAAAGAATACTTAATTGCGCCTTCAATTTTGGGAGCAGATTTTTCGAAACTAAAAGAAGAAATATTAATGCTCAATGAAACTAAAGCTCAATGGGTTCATTTAGATATTATGGATCAACAATTTGTTCCCAATCTCTCTTTTGGTCCTGCTGTAGTCAAATCAATTCGCCCCCATACAGATTTATTTTTTGATGTTCATCTAATGGTAAGTAATCCTTTCGATTTGATTAAACCTTTTATTGAGGCTGGTGCTAACGGAATAAGTTTTCATATTGAAGCTTCAGAACCTCGATTTACTTTTCCACCAAAAATATTAATTGGTCAAATAAAAAAAGCAGGTCTAAAATGTGGGATTGCTTTAAAGCCAAAAACTCCTATTTCTGTATTAAAAAAATACTTAACACTGATTGACTATGTCACATTAATGTCAGTGGAACCAGGATTCGGTGGACAGAGATTTATCGAAAGTTCATTACAAAAAATTCAAAACTTAAAGTCTCTTTTGAAGGAAATGAATGTTGAGAAACAAGTAAAGATTCAAGTAGATGGTGGAGTGATAACTAAAAACGCTCTTCATTGCATCGAATCAGGAGCAGATATACTTGTTGTAGGTTCAGAAATTTTCCAATCCAAGAATCCTAAAGATGTTATTGATAATTTAATTTCATTGCAATGAGCTACAGTTTATCTTCTTTTGAAAAACTTAACAAATCTGATAAAGATTTATTTATAGTCAATGTAATTAAAGGGCTGACTATTGATGGAGTGAGGAAGGCCAATTCTGGGCATCCGGGAGGACCAATGTCTATGGCTGATATGGCATACATTGCATACTCTGAATTTATAAGACTAAATCCAAAAAATATTGATTGCTCAATAAGAGATAGGGTGGTTTTTTCTGCAGGCCACGTATCAATGCTTCAGTATTGTTTATTATTCTTTGCAAATATTTTAACATTAAAAGACTTAAAGAATTTTAGACAACTAAAAAGTAATACACCGGGTCATCCAGAAGTTGAAAAACCGGGGATTGATGCTACTACTGGCCCTCTTGGGCAAGGAGTTGGGATGGGAATTGGAATGGCACTTGCAGAATCAATTAAAAAAAATAATAACTACACATATATTTTTGCTGGTGATGGTGATATTCAAGAACCAGTAACCTTAGGAGCAGCCACTTTAGCTGGTCACTGGAAGCTTGAAAAAATTATTATGTTTTATGATTCAAATGAAATTCAAATTGCCGGAAATACTTCAAGAGTAGATTCTACAAATTATAAAAAGATTTTTGAAGCAATGAATTGGAATGTAATTGAAATTGATGGACACAATCATGAAGAAATTAGGTCTGCTATTAAAATGTCCCACAAGAGCGCTAAGCCAAATCTAATTATTGGGAAAACAGTTATGGCAAAAGGAAGTGCTTCATTCGAGAATAATAGTCAAGCACATGGAGCTCCTTTTTCTATTGAAGAAATCAAAAAAACAAAAATTAATCTAAATATTCCTAATGAAGAGTTTTATTGTCCAAGTTTTGCTAAAGAATATTTTTTAAACAAAAGAAAAAAATTAAACATTAAAAATTCTAAAATAGCTCGAGACAATAATTTGAACGACTATTCAAAAGCGCTTTTATCTCTATCAAAAATGTTGATAGAAGAAAATTCAATTTCTACCAGAAAAGCATTTGGAAAAATTTTAGAAAAAATGGCAGAAACAATTCCAACTCTAATTGGTGGATCAGCAGATTTAGATGAATCTAATTGTACAAACAAATTTGCTGAAAAGTATAAAGATTATTCTCCTAATAATCATCGCGGAAGAAATATTGCTTTTGGGGTTCGAGAATTTCCAATGGGTGCAATATTGAACGGAATTGCTCTGTATGGAGGGTTTTTTCCATTTGGAGGAACTTTTTTAACATTTAGCGATTATATGAGATCATCAATCAGGCTAGCCGCCATTCAAAAAAATCAAATTCTTTTTGAATTTACACATGATTCAATTTTTGTTGGCGAAGATGGACCAACTCATCAACCCATTGAACAACTAATGTCACTTAGGGCAATTCCAAATCTTTATGTTTTTAGACCAGCTAATGCTAATGAAGCTATTTTTTCGATAATTGAATCATTGAAACTTGTAAGCTCTCCGAGCGCGATAGCTCTTTCTCGTCAAAATCTTCAAAACAATAATATAGATCTTAAATTAACTAGAAACGGTGTTAAAAAAGGAGCATACATTATCCAAGACCTTAAAAAACCTGACTTTGTAATATTTGCTTCAGGATCGGAGGTTGAAAAAGCTATTGAAGTCAATCAACATTTAGGTTCAAAAGGCAGAATAATCTCTGTTCCATGTTGGGAGCTTTTTGAAAAACAAACCAAAAGTTACAAAAACAAAATTTTATCTTTTGATTGTAAAAAAAGAATTTCAATTGAAGCTGGAATTAGTCAAGGTTGGGAAAAATTTGTTGGATTAGATGGATTGCCTATTGGAATTAATTCCTATGGTTTTTCAGCTCCAGGAGAAGAAGTTGCAAAAACTTTAAAATTTGATAGAAAGAATATTCTAAAAAAAATTAAACTCTATTTGAAAAAATGAAAGAAATAGTTTTAGCATCTGATCACGCGGGATTTAAACACAAGGAAAGGGTAAAAGAATTCCTTATTAGCAAAAATATTTTGGTGAAGGATTTTGGGGCGCTATCATTAGATAATGATGATGACTATCCCGATTTTATTTTACCTGCTGCCAATTATATCTCAAAGAATATCAATCAGTGCAAAGGAATTATTTTTGGGGGCAGTGGTCAGGGTGAAGCTATGGCAGCAAATCGTATTAAAGGTATTAGAGCTGTAGTATATTATAATGGACCAAAAGAAATAATTCAACTTTCCAGAAAGCACAATGATGCAAACATTCTATCTATTGGAGCAAGATTCATTTCTATTGAAGAAACAATTGAAGTAATTCAAGAATGGCTAGATACTGATTTTGACCAAGGTAGACACCTTAGAAGAATTAATAAACTAGACTCTTAAATCAGCAAAAATCAATATTAAAAGAAGCGGGAAATAATAGATAGAGGTTCTAAAAATTAATCTTGCATTTTCATTTGATTGATCAATTATAAATGGTAAACAAGTAAGCATATAAATATTGCTTAGTAAATAAGCTCCTACCAAATAAAATCTTCCTGAGAATCCCAAGAAAAAAGGTAAAGTAGAGATTGGAATTAACAAAAGTGCGTGGATAAAAATATGTCGCACAGTACGTTTTATCCCATTTTCAGTACTAGAAAGCATTTTAAATCCTCCGCTTTCGTAATCCTTTCTATAAATGTATGCTAATGAGTAAAAATGAGGATGTTGCCAAAAAAACAATATTAAAAATAATGCTAGCGCGCCCCAATCAAGGGAGTTAGTTGCAGCAACCCATCCACCCGCTGGAGGAAGCGCTCCTGGAATTGCACCTATCATAGTATTAGTCCATGAAACTCTCTTTAAGGGTGTATAAATTAGGAGGTATGATAATATCGTAATTAATGAAAGTAAAAAGGTTAGAAAATTAACCTTATAAAGCAATATAATTAATCCTGAAAAACATAGAATAAACCCTAAAATAATCGCAAATGATTTAGAGAATTGGTTGCTAGGTAAAACTCTGTTTCTAGTCCTTTTCATCAATCTATCAAACTCAATTTCTAAAACATTATTAAAAACTGACGAACCCATTGAACTAAACCAAGACCCGAGCAAAGTATAAAATAGCAATTCTATATTCATTGAACCTCTAGATCCAAGATAGAAACCAAGAAAAGTTGTTATCAAAACTAAAAAACTAATTCGAACTTTTGTCAATTCAATAATTTTTTTAATCATATCAATCATCTAACAAGGTTAATATATCATTTTGGATTTCAAAAATGCTAGTTTTGTCTGTACCTTCATAATACCTTCTAACGTTTCCGTTTTGATCTACAAGAACAAATCTTGTTGAATGTCCAGCTGGCAATAAAGAAGCAGAAAGAAATAATCCCTTTTCAGCTAAGTTGATAATCTCTTGTAAATCACCAGTCAAGAAAAACCAGTTATCTTTGATGCTATAATTTTTTGAATAATCATTCAAAACATTTTCTGAATCAACAGAAGGGTCTACAGTAATTGAGATAAATTGTATTAAATCTGAATCATAAAATCTTTTCTGCAATACACTGAAGTGATCTGACATTATTGGACAAGCATCTTCACAGCTTGTAAAAATAAATGCCACTAACGACAACTTTCCAATCAATTGATCATTGGTAAATTTTTGATTATCAAAATTAGTTAATTCAAATTTCGCAATATTTGAAATTATAGGTAGATTGTTTAATCTTGACTTGACAGCTTTATCAATAACAAAAAATGCAAGAAATCCCAATGAGATTATAACAAAAAAACTGAGGATAATTTTTTTATTAAGCCAATTCATAATCAACCAAATTATAGTAAATAACTGAAATTCCGACAAGCCAAGATGAACCCCAAGTATGGAATAATCGAGCTAATTGAGGTAATTCAGAAAAAACTAATAGCTCTCCAAGTAGAATTTGAACAGTAATCATACAAAGAATAAAAATATTCAATGATTTAATAATCTTTAAAGAATGATTTGAAAATATTTTATAAAGATAGAAACTCAAGAATAGTAATGTAAATCCCATAAAAGTATGAAAGTACTTATAAAATGGTATTGAATCTAATTGTTCACTTTTATCTAAAAGAGGAAACTCTATTTGAATAATCTCAATATTTGTTCTTATTCCAGTACCTAAAAGAATTTCAATAATAATACATATAGCAAAAATAAATATAATTTTTTTGTTAATATTTGAAGAAGGCCTATGAGCAAATTTATTAACACTTAAGATTTTATAGGCTTCTACTGTAAGGAAACTCAACGATGAAACTAAAGCAAGAGCTAAAATCATATGAAACGTCTTAATAAAAGGGTTTAGATTTGTCCAAACTAAGGCTCCTCCTACTACGCCATTTGCTATTACTAAAAAAAGCGATAAAAAGCTTATACTTAGAATTCTTTTATCAGAATAAAAGTATTTAACTGATAAAAAACATAAAACTATAATTGAGATTCCAAGAATAGCTCCAAAACTTCTATTGATAAATTCAATCCAAGCTAAGGTTAAGTTAAATTGCTCTAAATCTACATTAGTTGGAGGAATCCAGTTATCTCCACATTTCGGCCAATTAGGACATCCCATACCCGCACCAGATACGCGTACTAGTCCACCAATAAAAATCAACAAATAAGCTAGTATAGTTGATAGTAAGGCTGATCTAAAAAATAATCGAATATTCATTAATGATGAGAATCATCCTCGCCTTCATGATGATCCTCATGACTTTCTACAGGATTACCATGAGTATCAGTTAAAGGAAGATTATCATAAAAAGAAGCTTTAGATTTAATTGCAGTTTTTACTTCTGGATTGATACCACCCCTAAAACCTGTATCGAGAAGCGTAAAAGTGATGAAGATTCCTAAGAACATTAAGGACATAACAAAAATAACTAAATTCTTTTTATCGTCCCAAAGTAAGTGCATAAAAAATAATACTACCAGCGTAGCTTTAAGAGTTGCTACTGCCATGGCAAGTATTATATTGAAAGAGCCTAAGTCAATATAGGAAACCCATACAGTAACCCCAGTTAAAAATAAAAGACTACCTGCAATGATTAAATATGTTCTAAGAGGAGTTATGTGATGTTCGTTACTCATTTTTCTATCCAATTAAATAAAATAGTGGGAATAAATAAATCCAAATTAAGTCGACTAAATGCCAAAAAATTCCAACAGTTTCCATAGGAGTATAATACTCAGAATGTAACTTATCTTTTTTAGTTAAATAAATTAACCAAGCAATCAGACCCATACCAATAGCAACATGTAGCCCATGAAGACCAGTCATAATAAAATAAATTCCAAAAAATATATGGGGATTATCGATGTTGACAACTTCAGGTCCCATATATGAATAAAATATTCCAGGTAATTGACCTACTTCAAATTTGTGACTGTATTCTAAATACTTTATGCCAAGAAATCCAAGAGCAAGCACCCATGTAATAACTAACATCCATAATGAAAGTTTTTTATTCTTTTTTTGAATAGCCCAAATAGCTAACGCCATTGTAAGAGAGCTAGAGATTAAGACTATAGTGTTTAGCATCCCTTTCTGGACATCTAAAAGCAAATGAGCGTCATAAAACATTTCAGGGTACCAAGATCTATAAACAGTATAAGCGACAAAAAGACCTCCAAATGTCAAAACTTCTGTAAGAATAAAAGCCCACATACCAAATTTTGAAGTTTGATATTGTTGATCTACATCATGGAAATGGTGATGTAAAAAATCAGGAGATGATGAATTATGGCTCATTTTTTTAAGGTAGGTTCTACTATTACTTTGTCATAATCATATGGACCATTTGTAAAAACTGGATCGGATTCAAAATTGTGAGGATGTGGTGGAGATGATGTATGAGTCCACTCCATTGTTAACGCACCCCACGGATTTGATCCAGGGTCCAGTTTATTACTCTTTCTCAAAGACCACATCAAATTCAAAATTGCGATAAAAATTGATAACCCTAAAATCGTTGACCAAAAAGTGGAATAGGTATGTAACTCAGAAAATTGATCTGAATATGTAGCATATCTTCGAGGCATTCCTCTTAATCCAAGTAAAAATTGTGGGAAAAAGGTACCGTTAAATCCAATAAAAACACCCAGAGCACATAATGAAGCAATCTTTTGATTATACATTTTACCAAAAGATTTTGGCCACCAATGATGCAACCCAGCTAAGAATGCAATGATGGTACCACCCTGCATAACGTAATGAAAATGAGCAACTACGAAATAGGTATCATGTAAATGAATATCTAGGGCAACTGCTCCAAGAAAAATTCCTGTTAAACCACCTATGGTGAATAAAAATAAGAAAGCTAATGCATATATCATTGGAGTAGTAAAGGAAACTTGACCTTTATACATAGTAAGAATCCAACTAAAAATTTTTACTCCAGTAGGTATTCCGACAAAATAAGTTATAAATGAAAAAACTATCTGGGAAAAAACCGATTGTCCAGATGTAAACATATGATGGCCCCAAACTAAAAATCCAATAAATGCAATGGATAAAGTTGAATAAGCAATAAACTTATACCCCCAAACTTTTTTTCTCGAATGAACTGGAATAATTTCACTTATAATACCAAACGCAGGTAATATCATGATATACACTGCTGGATGCGAATAGAACCAAAAGAAATGCTGATATAAGACTGGGTCTCCTCCAAGAGCTGGATCAAAAATACCAATGCCTAAAAATCTTTCCAAGATTAATAATACCATTGTAATCGCTAAGACAGGGGTTGCAGTAATTTGAACTAAAGAAGTACCATAGAGAGCCCAAACAAAGAGTGGTAATTTATACCAAGTTAAACCAGGGACTCTCATTTTATGAACAGTAGCAATGAAGTTTAATCCGGTCAAAATTGATGAAAAACCAATAATAAATATACCTAACGTCATCGGCACTACATTTGAAGTGCTTTGAGTAGAATAAGGAGTGTAAAATGTCCAACCAGTGTCTACTCCTCCATTAACTATAGTGTATATAGCAAACAATGCTCCAAAAGAATATATGTAAAAACTGGCAAGATTAAGTCGTGGGAATGCAACATCTTTTGCACCAACCATCAATGGAAGTAAAATATTTCCTAAGGCCCCAGGAATAGCTGGAATAATAAAAAGAAATATCATTATAGCTCCGTGCAAAGTATACATACTGTTGTAGGTATCATTCGACACAAAATCATTACCAGGTGCAGCTAACTCAAGTCTCATTCCAAGTGCTAAAAGACCACCAATTAAAAAGAAAATTATTCCACTAAATAAATACATTAGACCAATTCGTTTATGATCTAAAGTCAATAACCAAGACATAATTCCCTTAGGGTGATTTAGATAATTGATATTTTGATTTTCACTCATATTTAACCTTGTAATTTACAATTAATTTAATTCCTATTCTCATTTAGTGATTTTAAAAAAGCAATTAATGCATCGAGCTCTCTATCTGATAACAGACCTTGATAGGTAGGCATTACACCTTGATAACCTGCTACTATTTGACTTTGAGGCTCTAAAATTGATTTTCTTATATAGTTTTCATCAATGACTGCTGATGAACCATCTTCAAAGTTTCTAGTTTGACCCCACATACGACTAGTTTCCAGGTATGAAGGACCAACTAAATCAGAACCATCTAGAGTGTGACATGTATTACATGCTTTCTTGGTATATAGTTTTTCACCTAATTCATCTAATGGAAGATCATCATCACCCGAACCAAGTTCCTTGACCCATTCTTCATACTGTTTAGGCTTCATAACAATCACCTTAGCAGCCATCTGAGAATGAGCAGTCCCACAGTATTCAGTACAAAAAATATCGTAAACTCCCTCCTCTTGGGCTTCGAACCACATGATATTATATCGATTGGGCAATGCATCCATTTTTGTTCTCATTACTGGAATAAAAAAACTATGGAGAACATCTTTTGAGGAAAGCAGAATCTTTATTGGAGTGTTGGAAGGTACTACTAGCTCATTCAAAGAAGTTCCTCCTTCCGGATAATCAAATGTCCAAAACCAGCTTTGACCAGTAACTTTTATTTCAATTGCATCATCAGGAACAATAATCATTTTTAAATATGATCTAATACCCCAAACAAAAGTGATTGAAACTAAAATTAGAGGAATAATAAAAAATAATGATTCAAGAATATTATCATGATCTTTGCTACTAGTTAATCGAACTTTATCCCCTTTTTTAAAACGATATTTTATTGAAAAAATGACCATTCCAATAACCACTACAGCCATTAAAGCTACTGAAGAGTAAAAAATGAAATAAAAAAGGTTGTCGATATCACTTGCAAATGTTGAAACTTGCTTTGGGAAAAAAAATTCGTTTAGTCTATCAATCATTTTTTCTTTCAATTAAAGTATCATTTTTCCAAAGTTTTACTAACATTATTGCTAGGAAAATGATAGTGAATATACCTCCTAAACGCATAAAATTGGTAGCAAAAAGTGTATAAGTATTTTTATAAGGGTCGTAATGATAGCAGTACAGAAGAATTTTATCTACAGTAGATCCAATTTTACCCTGCCCAGTCTCCAAAATTGCTAGCTTAAAATCTAAGCTAGGATAAGCGATACCATATAGATATCTAGTAATTTTTGATTGAGAATCAACAAATGTAATTACTGCAGGATGCATATATTCATCTCTATCAGAATCATAATAGTATTCAACACCTAAAATATCTGCAAGTTTTGAAATATTTTGATTAGTCCCTTTTAAAAAATACCAAGAATTATCATCTTTATTAACATTAAGACTACCTAAGTAATTTTCTTTCTTTTCTCGAATTAAGCCTAGTGATTCATTGGGATTAAGATCTACTGTAATAACCTGAAAATCTTTTCCAAGCATTAAATCGCTTTTCTTGATTGCATCAGATAACCCATTCAGAACAAGAGTACAAAGCATGGGACATTCAAAATAATTCAGGGTAATAATTGTGGGGATACCATTATCTATTATATCTCCTATTGTTATTAGAGAGCCATCGGAATTAATAAATTCTAAATTTAAAGGAATATTGTTGCCCAACTTCTCAATAACATTGATAGGTTGTTCGCTAGGAAGTTCTTTTTTTACTGTTTGGGTAAATAAAAAAGAAACAAATAAAATTATCAGATAAGATAATCTATTTTGAAGCTTCATTAATTAATAATTCTTTCGAACGCTCAATGGGGATTTGATAAACTCCACTCTCTTCATCAATAATTTTATAAGATGATAAAGTTTCTTTTTCTGATTCTCTAAGTTCAATTAATTTTTTGGATCTCTTGCTAAGCTTAAAATCGTATACAGAATTATCCATCACTCGAACATAGTATTCAAAAAGTAAGAACAAGGTTACAGCTACGATTAAAATGAAGGAAATACCGCCAATTACCAAAGGTTTGACTGGCATATCTCTTTTTTCATATCCATTATTTTCCATTAGTGGTTCCTATGATTTATTGAATTGATTAATTCAGGGTCATTGACTGGAATTAGAGGATTTTGCGAAAGTCGATGTCTAAAAGAAGCAATAAATACCAACCCTATTCCAGATAAAACTAACAAATCATAAATACCGAAATGAAAATCATGATGATGATAAGTTGGCATAATGATAAAGTTAATATCTATATAATGCATAAAGATTATCCATAATGACATATATTTTAAAAGCCCAAGATTTCTTTTTGATGCTCTAAAAATGAGGGAAAAGAAAGGAATAAAAAACTTTCCAACAATTAAAAGAACGCTAATAATTTTCCAAGAACCTACCCATCTATGTAAATACCAAATTGTTTCTTCAGGAATGTTACTATACCAAATAAAATAAAATTGTGCTCCAGCTATGTAACAATAAAAAACCGTGAAAGCGAATAAGTATTTTCCTAAATCATGGTAATGTTCAGAAGTGACAATATTTTTTAATAAACCCTTACTTTGTAAATGAATGATAGTAAAGGTCAAAAATGCCAAGAAAGCTAAAAAAGAACCAGCAAAAGTATAGACTCCAAACATTGTTGAGTACCAGTGGGGATCTAAACTCATTTGCCAATCAAAACCTGCGAATGTTAAAGATAAAAAGAAAAGAACTCCAAGTGGGCTCATGGAAAATAATCTTAATTTATCTAGATCGCTATTGTTGGCTATAGTGTCATTTTTAATTGATTTTTTATAAATATATATAACAATAAAATTCCACAATAAAAAGTAAAGTGCAGCTCTTACTAAAAAGAATTCCTGATTCAAAAACGATAATTTATGTTGTATTAAATGATCTGCTTCAAAGCTTCCAGGAATACTCCATTTTGGATTTGAAGGCATCCAAGAGAAAAGGCTTTCCATTCCAATTAATATCGGAATAAATAATATTGTCATAATTGGAATAACAATAATGGTATTTTCCATAATTCTTCGGATTGAAACACTCCATACAGCTGAAAAAGCATAATGGACTAAAGTAAAGAAAATTCCTCCTAAAGCAATGCTTAACCAAAAGAAATAAGAGGTTAAATAGGAAAAGTAAAATTCTTGATGTTTGTAACCTATCAATACTGAAACTAAAATTAAAATTAGGCCTAAGAAAAAAATCTGCCTATTGCGGTTATTATCAATAGTATATGTATAGTTTTTTGGATCGATATTCATTTCTAATTACCTAATTGATTTAATTCTTCCTTGGTCAATAAATCAGCAGAAGCATTTTGACTTTTTTGCAAAGCCCTTACATAATGTATTATAGACCATACATCTTCGTTTTTAATTTGATAGCCATAAGCTGGCATACTTCTTAGGCCATAAACGATTGTATTAAAAATTTCTCCATCAGGAAGGCCTTGTATCCTTTTATCATGAAGATTTGCTGGGATTACAGGATAATCATACTGAGTAATTATGCCTTTTCCGTTTCCAACTTGTGAATGACAAACGCTACAATAGATATTAAATCTTTCTTGTCCACGATTTAAGACATCCATCGATATAGTTAGAGGATTTTCTACAAGAAAAGTTCCATCCTCATTCTTTCCAGTAGAGAAAGCAATATCGTTTGAATATTCTCCTCTAGCAATAGTCCCTTCGATTGGCTTACGCATAGTAGAACCATCTTCAAAAAAATAACTTTCTTCTAATGATCTATATTTTTGTTGATTATCCATATTCGGGTTTAGATGGATGGGAGTATTTTCAAATTTTGACCCTCTAAAACATCCTACCAATACAAAAATGCTAAGAAAAATTATACTAATTCTCATCACTTAAAACCTCTATGTCTGTTCCACCAATTTCTTTTAAAAATGATTTAGTTTTATTTTCATCAAAAATTGGATCAGTTAATTCAATGCTAATATAAAACGCATCGCTTGAAACATCAGAAAACTTATCCGAATAAAAAACAGGGTGATTAAATCGTGGAATTTTATTTAAAAACATCATCCCAAACACTGCACCAAAGGCGCTAAAAAGTACCATAAGCTCAAAAGTAATAATTAGATATGCTGGGTAAGCAAAATACGGTTTACCACTAATATTTAAGGGATATTCAACAAGATGTACCCACGTTTGTAGCCCAAATCCAAATAGCGCACCTGTAAGACCCATTGCTCCAATAATAAAACCTAGCTTTGATCTTTTTAATCCCATTGCTTCATCCATTCCATGGATTGGAAAAGGAGAATGACAATCAAAATTTGTAAAACCACTATCTCTTACTTTTTCAGCAGCATGTAACAACGCTGAAGGAGATTCAAATTTTGCTATGACACCATAATTAGCCATTAATGATCATCTCCATGATGAGGGTTTGATTCTGGAAGAACAAGTTTAGCTTCAGCAATAGATACCATTGGAAGAAATCTTAAAAATAATAAAAATCCTGTGAAAAATAATCCAAAAGTTCCTAAATAAATTGCTACATCCCAGATGGTTGGACTATACATTGCCCATGCACCAGGTAAAAAATCTCTATGCAGAGTAATAACAACAATTACAAATCTCTCGAACCACATTCCAATATTGACAAGGATTGAAGTAATGAATAAAAATGGAATATGTCTTCTGTATTTTGTGAACCAGAAAAATTGAGGTACGACAACATTACAGAAAATCATAGCCCAATAGCCCCACCAATATGGACCTAAAGCACGATTGACAAATGCAAAAGATTCATAGGGGTTACCACTATACCAAGCAACAAAAAATTCCATTGCATAAGCATACCCAACCATACATCCAGTCAATAACATAATCTGCGCCATCTTATCAAGATGTTCTAGTGTAATGATATGACCTAGGTTATAAACTTTTCTTGCAATGATTGATAAAGTCATCACCATACCAAATCCAGAATAGATTGCTCCAGCAACAAAATACGGGGGGAAAATAGTAGTATGCCATCCAGGAATCACACTTGTTGCAAAGTCAGAACTAACTACACTATGAACCGATAGTACTAAAGGAGTTGAAATTCCGGCAAGTACTAAATATGCTAGTTCATAATGCTGCCATTGTCTATTTCCACCTCTCCATCCGAGAGCAAAAAACCCATAAACTTTTTTTCTTAAAGAGGTCTTAGCACGATCTCTTAATGTGGCTAAATCAGGAATAAGTCCGGTGTACCAGAATAACAAAGAAACAGTAAAGTAAGTAAATACAGCAAAAAAGTCCCAAATCAGCGGACTTCTAAAATTAGGCCACATCCCCATTTGATTTGGAAGAGGGAAAAACCAATAAGCTACCCATATTCTTCCAATGTGAATTCCGGGAAATACTAATGCACAAATAACTGCAAAAAGAGTCATTGTTTCTGCAAAACGATTAATGGCATTTCTCCAATTTTGTCTAAACAAATGTAAAATAGCAGAAATCAAGGTTCCAGCATGGCCAATACCTACCCACCAAACAAAATTTATGATAGCCCATCCCCATGCAACAGGCATATTAATACCCCAAATTCCGGTACCTTCCCAAATTAGATAACCAAGACTTCCAGCAAATACTCCAAGAAGTGATAGAGCAAGTCCGAAAAGTAACCACCATTGAATAGGAGTTTTTTTCTGTTCTGGAACACCTGCAATGTCATTTGTAATAGATGTAAAAGTTTGATTGCCTGGTAAAAGCTGTTCTGCGTTTACTAGAGCTCTTGATTTATAATCTGACTTTTGCATAATGACTAATGATGTCCCTTAGTTGAATGAGACGAAACTAATTTTGGATTTTGATTTCTTATTTTTGCTAAATAAGTAGTTCTAGGACTGGTACCTAATTGACCAAGCAAAGCATAATCTCTATTACGTTTTTTAGCTTTACTAACCTCACTATTGGGATCGTTGATATCCCCAAATTTAATAGCATCTGCTGGACATGATTGTTGACATGCAACTTTAATTTCACCATCAATAATGTCTCTATTTTCTTTATTGGCAGTTATTCTAGCTTCAGTAACTCTTTGATAACAATAGGTACATTTTTCCATTACTCCTCTAAAACGAACACTAACATCGGGATTCATGGCCATTTGGACTACTTCAGGTAGATCTCTTGTATAATTATAAAAATTAAACTTCCTTACCTTGTATGGACAATTGTTTGCACAATATCTAGTTCCAAGACAACGATTATATGTCATTTGATTGACTCCATCCGTTGAATGTGTTGTAGCAGCTACAGGACAAACTTGCTCACATGGAGCTAATTCACAATGTACACAGGCAACAGATTGGGTGGATACTTCTGGATTATCAGGATCACCTGAAAAATAATTATCTATTCTAATCCAATGCATTTCTCTTCCATTCATCACTTGTTGTTTACCCACAACTGGGATATTGTTTTCACTTTGACATGCAATCGAACACGCGTTACATCCAGTACAACTTGTCAAATCGATAGACATTCCCCATTGTGGTCCTTTCGAGTAATCGTATTCTTTCTCAGGGTTATACATTGAATGATCTGCTAATGATCTTTTCTTGTCAGGAAGATGCTCTTTAACAGCGTCAATTACAAAATCGGGATGTTTTTTATATTCATCTAAAGTAGTTTGTTTTACAATCTCAGGAATTCTAGATTGAATTGCATCAGATGATAATGATGAAAATCCTGGAGCAGCTTTGTGATCTTCTTCTAAACCATAATGATCCTGTGTACCAGCTAAAGGATAGTTTTTATTTAAAACTTCCATCTCAATGCCAGAAATAAGATGCATCGTATCAGTTTTTCTTAAAGGGTAGACGTTAAAACCTACACCGCTTCCAATTCTTCCTGAAAATTCTCGTCCATATCCTAGCTCAACTGTAATGGTTTTAGAATTTTGACCAGGCAAAATCCACACTGGAATTTCAATTATAGAATCTGAAGATTTAATGCGCAATAATTGACCATTACGGACTTTCAACTCTTTCGCTAATTTTAGACTAATAAAAGCAGCATTATCCCAAGTTAAATGAGATATAGGCTTCGGTAGCTCTTGTAACCAACCATTATTAGAAAATCTACCATCATAAACAGTAGGAGATGGAGTAAATACTAATTCAAATGAATCCTGATTTTGGACATTTTGTGATGAATAAGATTTTGATGATTTTCTAGAGATTTTGACTGGACTAACATATTGTTTAGCATAAAAACCATCATGTAATACTTTTTCCCAAGAACGATTAAAGTTTGAACTTGCAAGAATTTCTTTCCAATTATTTTTTACAAACTCATAAGAAGAAATATCTTCTCCATAAACTAATAATGACAAAACATTTATAAGATTTTTTGAATTAAAAAGAGGTTGAATCTGAGGTTGAATAATACTTAAATAACCATCGATTGAGCAAGCATCTCCCCATGTTTCCAAATAATGAGATTCAGCAATATGCCAATCACATTTTTTAGATGTTTCGTCATAATAATTACTCAAATGAACAGTATTTGGAACAAGATCAATTAAATTACCAAAATCTAAATCTGCTGGGGCATCGTAAACTGGGTTTGCGCCTAGAATAAATAGAGTATCGACTTCCTTATTTTTAATCTTCTTGCACAAGACCTGTAAATCAGATATGGAGGAAGTATTTTCAGATGGATAATAATCAATATTTGATCCAAGCAGAAAATTGATCGTCGCAATTAATTCATGAGATTCAGCGCCTAATGAATCTCCACCAATCACAATACATTTTTTTCTATTTACATATAAATCTTCTGCAACAGTTTTTATCCAAAGATTGTTAGTTGATTTTTTAGCATTAACTTCAATTTTCATTCCTAACTGTTTTAGTTCATGAGCTAACTCAACTAATAGATTGTGATATTCACTAGCTCTAATATTTAAACGATGGTCTGCAGACGAACCAGTCACTGACATTGAAGATTCAGCAACATACAAACGATTCATTTCTGAATTTTCGTTCTCTAAATTTCTTTTTGAAGAAAATGTTCTTGTATTGTAGATACTATTATCATCTACTCCGAGAAAATCTGAACCTACAGATAAAACAATTTGAGCTTTGTCAAAATTATAAATCGGTTGATATTTTTTCCCAAAAGCAGCTTCAATTCCTAATAACACATTTTCATTACTAATTGGCTCATAAATGGTCCATGATGAATTTGGAAATTTTTTAAGAAAGTCTTTTTTAATTTTTTTAACAGATAATGAAGATGATTCTCCTGAAAGAATGGCCACCTTGCTATCAACATTATCTTTTAGACTTTGAATAGATTCAAGATACTTTGTCCATTCAATTTTTTTACCTTTGAGCTTTACACCTCTTGCACGATCTGGATCATACATATTTAGAGTACTTGATTGAACATAGACATTAGATTTTCCACCAGTTATCGAATGTAAAGCATTACCTTCAATTTTAATAGGTCTCCCATCATGATTTTCTACAACCAAACCAAAAGCATTATTTTTAAATGGCATTGTTGTAGAATAATACTTTGGTATTCCAGGAATTGTATTTCTTTTGGCCTCAACATAAGGTATAATTTTTTGAACAGGTTTTTTACATCCTTCTAAGCCAGCTAGAGCAACAGATGCTGCAATAAGAGACATAAAGTTTCTTCTGGAAATATTGGTATCTTCATTATGATCTGATTGTTTAAGAAACTTATCATAGTCTTCTGAAGAAGAAATATCTTTTAAACTTTTCCAATATCCAAAGTTTTGATTAGGAAGTGTTGAATCTACCGGTTGATTTACATCAACAAATTCTTGATTTTTCTTCTTTATCTGTGACATTTCTGACAATCTCCTACAGGTCTCTCATCTGCATGATTAACCATCCATGAAGCTATAAATTTATCGTAATCAGCAGGTGGTGTCCAATACATATTTGTAACTTCACTCACTGGTCTAACTTCAGGTGAATCAGATCGATGACAATCAAGACACCAATCCATACTTAATGGCTCAGCCTGATAAACCACTTCCATTTCTGCAATATTTCCATGACAAGTTATACAGGCAACGCCATCATTAACGTGAACACTATGATTAAAATAAGCGTACTCAGGAAGCATATGAACTTTAACCCATTCGATTGGCATTCCTGTTTCCCAACTTTGACGAACTAATTCCAATTTATCACTGTCAGTTTTGACATAAGTATGACAACCCATACAGGTCTCGGTTGGAGGTATCACTGCTGAATATCCTTGCTCGACACCTACATGACAATACCTACAATCAATTCCTAAATCACCAGCATGCAATTTGTGACTATAGGGAACTGGTTGTTTTGGCGCATAACCAACATCCGTATAATAAGGAGAACCATAATACCAGATAAATGCAGATAAAGAGAAAAGCAATAAAAAAGCTCCGATGAGAAAAATTCCCGGAAAGTTATTTGTCCATTTTGGAAAAATTTGCATAAATATTTAAAAAAAATTTTAGGTAAACTTTACATTTTTATTATCAATCAGTCAACAAGAAAACTTTCATAGATAAGTTTAAAATTATATTAATAAATTACGTATCATGAACAATTCAAATCAAATAATTCTGTCATCAGTTTTATATTGGTTTTCACAAAAAAAATGGTTTGTATTTAGCATTTTAATAGGGATTATACTTCTAAATTTAACTACTCCAGTTGGGCTATCTATCGCCGCCTATCATAGTTTAATAATCTTAATTATGACATTCATTTTAGTAATGACTGAACCAATTCCTTTCCCTGCAATAGCATTGCTTGCTCTAGTTCTTCAGGTCATTCTCGGAGTTGTTTCAACAGAGGAGTTATCTTCAACTCTAATGAATGATGCTGTCATATTTGTTATGGGTTCATTAATGTTTGCAATAGCTATAATACATCAAGGATTGGATATAAGATTAGCTGAAATCATTCTAAAAATTTTTGGAAAATCAAAAAGAATGTTAATTGCTGGACTAATGTTGATATCATCAATTCTATCTTCTTTTTTGGGAGAACATACAGTGATTGCTTTAATGTTACCTATTGGACTCTCCATGATAAAAAACTTAGACACCTCAAACAATGACAGTAAAAATGCCATACTATTAGTCCTTTTCTCAATAGCATATGGAACTATTATAGGTTCGATAGGTACGCCATCGGGAGGAGCTAGAAATGTTATCATGATAAATTATTTACAAGAATTTAGTGATATAAGAATCGACTATTGGAATTGGATAGAGCATGCTTATCCTATCTTGTTTGTACAATTGATTGTCGCATACATTGTACTCCAATTTGCGTTTCCATCTACTTTAAAAAATATCAAACTTTCCGGTTATAAAAGGGATATCAAGAAAAGATCTATCCAAGAAAATATGAGTAATCTTTTTGCTTTAGTGATTGTTTTATTAGTTATCCTTTCCTGGTTTTTATTAAATGAAAAATTTGGCTTAGGAATTATAGCTGTTTCAGGAGCACTGATTTTTATGCTTTTTGGGATGATTAATTGGGAAACGATAAATAAAAATACTAATTGGGGTGTAATTCTTTTATTTGCATCTACAATTTCCTTAGGAATTCAAATAAATGAAACAGGAGCATCTGGTTGGCTTGTTGAAAAATTTAATTTTCTTTTAGCTGAATTTTTTGCCGGTTCTGAAAATATGAGTTGGACATTCATGGCAATCATTAGCGGTATCACTGCCAATTTTTTTACTAGCTCTGCTACCGTATCTCTTTTAGGACCAATGGCTATTCAGCTTCAACCAAATGATATCACATTTGCTCTTTCATCAGCTATTGCATCAAGTTTTTCTTTTTTAACAGTCATTTCATCTCCTGCAGCTATGATTATTTATTCTACAGGTTTAGTCAATACAAAAGTTTTTTTCAGGGTGGGGATAATGATGTTTTTAAGTTCCATTCTTATCTTATATTTTATGTCTAAATTTTACTGGATACATTTATGAAAATATTGATTGCTATTGGAGGAATAGATTTTTCAAAACCTACCCTCAATATGGGTATGGAAATTGCGAGTGCATTTGAAGCATCGTCAACAATAGCATATGTTGGAAAAAAAATTAGTCAATTCTCTGAAAAAGACGTGAGTGTTGTTCATCAAAGTTTAGATAATAGACAACTGTATAGACCTGGAATCAGAACGTTAGAATGGGCTTGTAATTTTCTAGAAACCAAAGGTTATATCGATAGTAATTCTTCTGCAAATTTTGATGACCATCTATTAATTGATGAAGATAATTCTAGAATGAAAGTATTATTAAAATCAAAAAACTCAGATAACATAGATTTGATATTAAGAACTGGTGAAATTATTGATCAACTTAGAGATGAAGTTTTTTCGAATGGACATGACATTACTGTTGTTGGTGGAGGGAAAAATAAAGGAATCTATCATGATTTGATAGAATTTATCCACTCATCAATTTTAGTAGTAAAAAACTTTTCATTTAATAAGAAGTATAAGATTCTTCTTCCAATAAACAATACTAAGGGGTCAAAGAAAGCAACTGAAATGGCTATTAGACTTGCCCAACACTATAAAACTGAAATACATATTGTTTATGTTAAAGATAAGAAAGAGAAGGATGTAGTAAAATCAATTGAGACAACCTCTAATCAACTTTCAAAACTTAAGATTAAAAATGAAACTTTTCTCCTTGAAGGAGACCCGGTAAAGTCGATTACAGAATTTGCAAAAGATGATTATATCATCTCTTTAGGAGTATCCAATAAAAATCCTATCAAAAACTTTTTCTTTGGAAGTAAGCCAATCAGCATATCTAAACAATGTAATTGTCCTGTACTTCTTGTTAAATAATTACTTTTGAATAATTTCTAATACCTTATCGTAATCAGGTTCATGTCCAGTTTGTTCAACTAGTTCTGTGTATTCGATAGTTCCATTTTGATTTAATACAAGAACACATCGAGCTAAGAGTCCTTGAAATTTTGCGTTTTGGTGAATGATTCCATATTTTTCCCCAAATTGATGATTTCTCATATCTGACAAGAAAACAACATTATTTAAATCGTTTTCATAACAAAAATTTTCTTGATTCCATGGCAAATCTTTAGAAATACACAATACGATAACATCATTCAATGTTTCAACAATTTCATTGAAGCGTTTAGCAGAAGCTGAGCAAACAGGAGTGTTTATTGTTGGGAAAATATTCATCACAATTCTTTTACCGGCGTAATCACCTAGTGATCGATTTTCCAAGTTTTTCCCTTCGACTAATAGAAAATCTGGCGCTTGTGAACCTACTGAAGGAAGGTTACCATTTAACTGAACTATTGTTTCCCCTAAAAGAACCTGAGTCATTTTTATACCTCATATATTTGATTAAAATTTTATAAATTGACTTAAAATTTAATTACATAAAAAAAAATTATGGAGAAATTATGAGCAAATTTTTACTTCCGACACTACCTTACAACGAAAATAGTTTATCCCCAGTTATTTCTTCTGCAACTGTTGATCTTCACTATGGCAAACATCATCAAGCATATTACACAATGCTAAACAATTTAATTGAAAACTCAGAATACGAAAGTATGAGCTTAGATGAGATAGTTATAAAAAGTTTTAATGATAAACAGCAAAAAATTTTTAATAATGCTGGTCAAGCTTGGAACCATAATTTATACTGGAATCAAATGTCTCCAAATGGGAAAACGATGATTCAATCAAAACTAGCCTCTAAAATTGAAGAATCTTTCGAAACTTTTGACAACTTTGTTCAACAATTTACTACTGCCTCATTAGGAGTTTTTGGAAGTGGTTGGACATGGTTAGTTGAAAAAGATAATACGCTTGCAATTATGGGTCTTCCTAATGCTGAAAACCCACTAACATATAATCAGCATGCATTGATGGGAATAGATGTATGGGAACATGCTTACTATCTAGACTATAAGAATCTTCGAGGTGATTACGTTAAAGCTATTTTAGAAAATTTAATTAACTGGGATTTTGTAGAAAATCGTCTTTCTTAGTCTCAATGGACATAGTAGAGCATGCAACTCTTGTTCTTAACGGACAATTCCCTTTAAATAAGGAACATATAACATTAATTAAAGGGTCACCTAATTTAATTGCTGCCGATGGATCCTTAAACAACTTGATTGAAAATAAAATTATTCCTCAATATGTAATTGGGGATATGGATTCGGTTGAAAAAAATCTTATTGAAAAATATAATATTGAATCCACTAAAATTAAGGACCAAAGTAAAACAGATTTTGAAAAAATTTTAATTTGGTGTTTAGAAAAAAAAATTCAAAAAATATCTATTTTTGGCATAAGCGGTAAGGATGAAGATCATCATTTATCAAATCTGCTGACTTTGAATAAGTTTTCTCAAAAAATAATTCTACAAGCTTTTACGGATAATTTTATCATTACACCAATCTCTTCTTATAAAAAATTTAAATCATTTAAAAATCAAATTGTGAGTATCATGACATTTGAAAAAGAGAGTTTGATTCAATCTAAAAACTTATTTTACGAACTTAATCAAGCAAAAATTACCCCATCAAATTTTTCTATAAGAAATATATCGATGGGCGACCAATTTGAAATTGAGACTTCAAATAAAGTTTTAATTTTTCAAAAAAATTAATTAAAGAAGTCCTTGAGAGGCTAAACTATTAGCCTTTGCTCTATTTAAAAAAGCTTTCTGACCAGGGAAAATATTACTTGATTGACCTTTCCAAGTATTGAGAGCTGATGTCTGTAAAGCTCTACCATATGAAAAAGTTAACTTCCATGGATTTGTTGATAGATTCATTTGATTTAAATGACGAGTTGCTAAATCTTCAGATTGTCCGCCTGACAGGAATGCAATACCGGGAACACTGGATGGTACATTATTTTTTAAACACTGTAAAGTCAATTCTGCAACCTCTTCAATGCTGGACTGAGAACTACATTCATAACCAGATAAAACCATATTTGGTTTCAAAATCATTCCTTCAAAATTGATAGATTTTGAACTTAAAGATTCAAAAACCAAATTTAATACTTTTGAGGTCACATCATATGACTTTTGAATAGAATGATTACCATCCATCAGAACTTCCGGTTCGACAATTGGGACTAATCCGATTGATTGACAGATTAAAGCATACTCTGCAAGATCTTCAGAATTTTTTTGAATACATTGATCGCTTGGAAGATCGTTAGTTATATGGAAAACAGATCTCCATTTAGAAAACTTAGCACCTCTAGAGAAATAAAAAGATGATCTATCATACAAATCTTCAAGGCCTATGGTTCGTTGTTCTTGTTTAGCAGAATCCAAAGATGTCAACCCTAAGTCTACCTTGATTCCAGGTAAAATATTTTTTGATGACAAAAATTCTGGATACAATTGACCTGAAGAAAGATCTTTCTGAGTGAAAGTTTCATCGAATAAAATGATACCACTAATATAGTTTTCTAATTCAGGAGAATTAAAAAGCATGTCTCTATATTGATTTCTAGTTAATGCATTAGATTCAAGATTAATAGAATCAAATCTCTTTTTGCATGTAGGAGTACTCTCATCAGCAGCAAGGATACCTTTTCCAGACTGAACCATTTGATTAGCTATTTTTTCAAGACTCATAAGTTAATATTCTCTTTCAATAAGATTAATCTCTGATGAATTACCAAAAATAATTTTGGAAAAAACTTTAATCGAATTTTTGTTGAATTTAACACCAGGAACCCACCCATCGCAAACACCTGTTGCTATAAAAAAATAATCTTCTCCTTTACAAAGTTCATTTTCAGACCAAATTTTATCAATTTGATTACCCAGCATTTTTTTTGATCGATTAAGAAAAGATTGATTGTCAAAAATAAGCTTTCCTAAGAAAAATCCACCCAATGCTTTAACAGCAGCTGCTGTAATAACTCCTTCTGGGGCAGCTCCAATTCCATATAGTAAATCAACCTTTCCTTCCGCCGCTTCAATTCCGGCTGAAACATCACCATCAGATATTAAAATTGGTGTTGAGCCAAAATCTTTAACTTCTTTTATCAGTTTATCATGTCTTTCTCTATCAAGAATGACTATCTTCAAGTCCTCAGGATTTTTCTTTAAAACCTCACAAGTGATTGAAAGATTTTTTTTAACAGAATGATTGATTGATAAATGATTTTTTAAGGATTTCTGACCACAAATTTTCATCATGTAAGTATCCGGAGCATTGAGAAGAGTGTTTTCTCCAGAAATAACTAACACTGTCATGGAATTAGGTAAATTATTTGCACAATTAGTTGTGCACTCTAATGGATCGACTGCAAGTTCTAGTTTCATCCCAGATTTATTTTTACCAAGAATTTCGCCAATGAAAAGCATCGGAGCATCATCTCTTTCACCTTCTCCAATCACAACCTTAGTTGAGTGCTGATTTAAATTAAGTGCATTCCTCAAAGAATCAGTTGCAAGTTTATCCGCTAACTTTCCATCTCCCTTGCCTCTAACAGTTGCAGCAGAAATAGCTGCTTTTTCCGAAGCAATTAAAAAATCTTTATAATTAGAAATAACACTATTAATCATTCAATGAGTCAATTAATTTAAAAAAATCTTTAATTGTTTCTGGCTTGGAATACCCTTGAAAATATCCCTGAACAATACCTTCTTTATCCAATACATAGATATAGCAATCGGATTTATCATTGATTCCTAAGCTTTTATAGTACTTTTTAAGGGGGCCATAATATGTTACTGTAAAGTCATGCAACGGCTTTGGAACGCCTCCCCTCATACCTCCATCAATCCAATTTCGAGCCATTTTCCATTGAGCTCCTAACATTGGTATTTCATAATATAGAACTGACTGATTCAGACCATATTTTTTTAAAAATTCATCTGCCCAACTATTAATACAATATTGAGCTTGCTGTTTGAATGCAACTGATAGAACAGTGACTTGATTATTTAAATCATCAGGAAAAGTAACACTTTTCTCAGAAAGCGATATTCCTTTTATGGTTGGAAATTTTACACCAACTGGATTACTAGAAGCATTTAATATGCTAAATAACATGACTAGAAAATAAAACTTTTTCATGATTTTCCTCTATTGATTAAAAACATTGGTAAATAAAGAAATAAAAATACTAAAAATCCAATTACGATTGAAGGAACTATATGCATTGGAGGATTTTGAAAAATCGCTGGGAAAAAATCCATAATTGATGCTCCCCCAGGAGGACTAGCCAAATACCATAAATTGGATTGATAATTTGGATCGGCAAAGATATTAACTACAAGATTGATTATGTAAATAAAAGGGAACATCATAAAGGCATATTTCCATGCATTTAACAAAGAATGAAAAGTTATTATTGGTTTGTAAATTTTTAAAATGTACATAATGCCAAAAAATAAAAGACCGTGACCAAAGAATAATGAAATAAAATCAATATGTGGAAATCCAAATTCAATATCAGGAGTTAATAAAGCCATACATCCTCCTCCTAATCCCCAAAAATATGCAAAATCAAAAAACTTTTTATTTTTAGTGATTAAATACAGACCTGTCGCATACGATGAGATATGACATAAATGAAGCGGAATGGTATTTGACCATTTAAAATCACCTAGAACTGTTAAATAAAATGGTTTGAATAATTCATTGCTAATTAATAAGGCAGCTAGACCTATAGTAAATTTATTTATTGCATTATTATTTAATGATTTTTTTAATAAACCAGGTAACAATAATGATATCAAAACAATTATTAATAATGTTTTAATATGTATCGGGCCAAATAAAATAAATGAAGTCATAGTTTTAATCTAGTTGTTTTCATATTAAACAATCAAATAATCTCAAATAAAAACCCTAATAAAATAATCATTAGTAACCCACGTGATATCCACAAGATTGTACGGAAAAAATTAAATAATAGAAGTTTCTTAAAGGTTAGATTATCAAAAGCTTTCGCAAGTTGATTGTGAATAGGAACAATTCCTAAAAAAGTCAGAGCCCATATTGATAAAACAAGAATTAAATTAATCAGAAAAACTATACTTATCATATTGTCTTGATTGTTAAGGTAAAGAATCAATGAAGAAACTAATTCTACTAACATTAACGGAATGACAACGAAAGAAATTCTTTTAGAATGAAAACGATGAAATTCTTCAAACTGTCTATTTGAAACATATCGGAATGATGGATAGTGTACAAATTGAATGGTAAGGATTAGGCCAACTAAAATAAATGCAGAGACTATGTTTAATAACAAAATATATGTCATCGAACATAGCTTCCAGCATTGATATCAATGTTGGATCCTGTTCCATGATCAAAACCACCAGAACAAATCAGTGCTATGATAGGCGCAATATCTTTGGGCTCAGTCAATTCAGTCAGAGCAATATCTTTAACAACAAAATCTTCTCCATATTTATCTATTGATTTTTGAGCCATCGCCGTTCTGGTAAAACCTGGAGCAATAGAAAAAGCTTTTATTCCCTCTTTCCCAAAATTTCTAGCGACCGATCGAATAATTGCTACCATACCTGCTTTAGATGCTGCATAGGCTAGGTAATCTTTGGTGTCTCCTCTAAACGCTGCTCTTGATGCGATATTGATGATTCTACCTGATTGATTAGCTATGAAATGTGGTAAAGACTTTTTAATTAATAGGCTTGAAGAAAGCAAATTAATGTTCATTATCTTTTCCCAATTATCAATCCATGTTTTGTCATCAAGAGAAATATCATTCATAATTGATGTCCCGGCGTTATTTATCAAAACATCAATTTTTTCCAATTCTTGAACAGAAAAATTAAAAAAATCAATGGTTTGATTTAAGTTATTAAAGTCTGCTTGAAAAATTTTGACTTGCTTAGGATATTGCTTTTTTAATTTATCAACTCCACTAGAATTATTATTATAATGAAGAATACATTTGGCACCAGATTCTAAAAGTAATTCAGCAGTTGCAAAACCAATTCCGCTATTAGCTCCAGTTAAAATGACATTGGTGTTATTAAGTTTAATTTCCATTAGTGACAACTTGCATTATATTTTTTCAATCTCCAATAATTATATGGCCAAGGAGTTATAAAACCTACAATTAACATTATTGGAACTGCATACCATACAATCATAGCGCCACCAGTAAGAAAATAATCTGTCAAGTTCATTGCTAACTCCATGGCTATCATTGATATAAATGACATTCCGAAAGCAGTTTTTAAAGCTTCAGTAAAATTCATCTGTTTTGATAAGATATAAGTTTCCAACATGATACTAGTAGCTAATCCATTTATCATGGCTAGCAACATAACTTGCCATACCATCCAAGAATGTTCAATTATTTGAAAAGCATAGATTGTACAAAAATCACCTATGGAGCAACCTAGCAAACACCAAGCAGTGTTTATAGCTGATTTTTTCCAAGTATGCTTGCATTTCCAGTTCATAATTTCTGTAGTTTTTTATATTAATTAGATTTAATATAGTAAATTAAAAACTATAAGGTAAAAATATGAAAAAGATTTTTGGTTTACTTGCTTTTATTTCAATGATTTTCGCTCAAGATGTTTCTGAAAACTCTTATCTAATGGGTGGACAGATAGGTTCTGGAAGTTTTTGGGTCGGAAGTGAAATACTTCAATATGATGTAGTTGGTGGAAATGCTCCTGAAAATGTACAGGGCGATCCTACTTTTACTTTAAAACCTGAACTTGGTTTTTTCTTTAGAAATAATTTAGCTTTCTATGCCAAATATTATAAAGAAAATGGACTTGGTACTGAATATGGCCTAGGCTTAATGTATACCATGCCAGATTTTTACATCAATGGAGTTTTCAAAAATAAAGATGCTGATGATCAGCACATTCAAGGCACCATTGGAAAACTTTTTCAACTTGAGACATCTCCTGCCTATTTAACTGTTGGTCTTAACTATAGTCTATATTCTGAAAATCAAGAAAAACAACTCCAACTATTGATTAAGGGTTTGTATGTTGGTTTTGGAATGACTTTTTAATTTTTAAGTCATCCATTATTTAGAGTTGCATCGTTTTTTTTCTTAAAAATTCAAGGTTTAGTGCGCTTACTATTGTTATAAAAAAATAATAAGAAGAAATATTAATTTTCATCCAATGAAGTAAACTGAGGAAAATACTACTCAATAGTAAAAATAGATTTAAAAAAACTAATAATTTTAAGCTGATTGACAGTTGTTTAAAATAAAATCTTAAAAAAATAATCCAAGCTAGTAATTTACTTTTCATTTTCAACAAGTTGACTAAAGCTTTTTAACCATTTTTCATAATCTGCTGACTTAAATTGAATATATTTTTTGACTTGTTGATGAGGTAAAATTAAGAACGATTCATCTTCAATCCCTTTTAAAGCGCATTCAGCAACTTCTTCGGGAGATAAAATTCCATCTATAAATAAAGGATGATCTCTAGAAATATTATCAGCTAATCTTAACATGTCAGTATCGACTAATTGAGGACAAAGAATAGAAATTTTAATTCCTTTGGAATCATACATTATTGAAAAGTTTTCAGCTAAACCAACAGCTGCATGCTTTGTCGTTGCATACCCTAATGAACCATTCATATTTAATAATCCTGCAGCTGAAACAGTGATTAAAAAATAACCACCTTTATTTTTAATCATTTCATTAAATAAATTTCTTGCTGCATAAACATGGGACATAACATTTATTTGCCACATTTTGTCCCATTCATCATTCGATATATCTAAAGTACCTAGTTTTTGATATCCAGCATTGGAACAATAAATATCAATTGATCCATCGTTTTCAATAATTTTTTTGATTACAATAGCTACCTGTTCTTCATTCGTTACATCAACCATATAGCCATTCGCATTGTACTGAGTTGCGATAGAAAAAATGTTGGGAGAAATATCAAGTAAATGAAGAGAATTTAGGTCTTCTTTAGCGAACCTTTTTACAAGACCAAGTCCAATACCGGATGCTGCTCCAGTGATAACTACATTTTTATTTTTTAGGATCATTGATTGAATTTGTACCCCAGCAAGGACTCGAACCTTGAACCAATGGCTTAAGAGGCCACTGCTCTACCATTGAGCTACTGAGGCAAAAAATCTTAAGCAAATTAATGAAGTTACTAACTAATAATTAAACTGCTGTAACATTGACGGCTTTTTCTCCCTTATCATCTGTTTCCACTTCAAATTCAACTGCTTGATCTTGTTTCAAGCTTTTAAATCCTCTGTCAGAATTGATATTGGAGTAATGCACGAAAAGGTCTGAACCATCCTCTTTAAGGATAAATCCATAACCTTTCTTGTCGTTGAAGAACTTGACAGTACCTTTGTGTTTATCGCTCATTCTACTCTCTTTATTAGTTAATAATTTTGGTCAATATTAATTAGTTATTTGTCTATAACCAACAATTTATATTTTTTTTAAACTTGTTTCTGAAATCTCTGTTGAGAGTTTATAGGCAACATATAGCGAAATAGAAAAGCACAAATCTCCAATGATACTGTTACCATAAAAAGGAATTGCTAGAGTATAGCAATGCAACAAGCCCTGGAAATTCAAGGCATACATTCCACTCGAAACCCAAACCCCAAAATTACTTACTAGGAAAAAAATTGTTGAACCTGAAAGACTTAATCCAACAACTTTTGGGAAATTGACAGTTTGAAATAGTTTAGCTTTAGTTAAAAAAGCAAAAAGGATAATAGGAGAATAAATCCATATAAATCCAGGAGTAAGAATCTGAAAATCTGTGAAATAACCAGCATAAATATAATTATTGACAATTAAGTCACTTAAAAACATTGCTATAACTGGAACTAATAAAAACGAAATTCCTTTTAATAATTGAGATGAGAATACCATTAATCCAATTAATGGGGTAACATTTGGAGGATGTGGTACGATTCTTCCAAGAACTAAAATCAAAAGAACAACTACAAAGATGAGATAATTTCTATTTGTTTTTAAGATCATTTAAATGTGATTTTCCATGTTCATCAAAGTATAAATTAACAAAACTATTTAAGTTCGTTAATAAATTATTTGCATGACTCGTATCAATTGTTTGTTTGCATTTCATGGCATCAAGTAAAATTACATGCAATAGTTGCAGCTTTTGAAGATACAAACTATCTTTATCATTGATTTTAATTCTTTGAGTCAAAAAATATTCACTGATAATATTTTGAATTTCCTGAGCATGTTCTTCTTTGCTCATTGTCCATCTTACTATTTGAAAACTTTGATTCTCATTCCCTTGATTATCTTTTATGAAATTCATTGTTTTGGTAATAGTCAAGACATGTTCTTCAATCATCCTAATTCTCATGGCATCGTCATAAATACCACAGGGTAACTGGCAATGGGCCATGACTGTCGAAAATAAAAAAAGGAAGTATATTGCTATTTTTTGCATTCTAAAAACTAATTAAAGTATTTTTTATAAACAAAATCAAAATCTTGATGAATTTTCTTCTCAAGTAAATTAAAATATTCTAAGTCGAAATTTTTATGTTCAGATGAATAATTAGATGGATCATATTCTGATAGCAACTCTTTAAAATGTTTCGATTGTTGTAAATCTAAAAAAGCTGAAACATTATTCATAACCCATTGAAAATTCTGCATTAAATCAGAGTATTTTATAACCATAAAGCTATCAGGTTTTAGCTCTTTTATTAATTTTTCAGTCTCTTTATACCATATTTGTATTTCTTTATATGCAGATTCACGATATAGAATTCTTTCATTAGTATTTAGTCTATTACCAAACTTAATTTTTTCTTGCATAGAGAAATATGACACTAAAACTTCTTTTGGATCTCTTATAAGAAATATCATCTTAATATTTTGAAAAGTAGACTGAATTGTTTGTCCTTTAAATATAAATGGGTTTGCTTTCGACAAAATTTGAGACTTGTTACTTAAGTAAAGTTGTTTTTTCCAAAATTGCTTCAAAAAATCGACAGAATCTCGATGGCGATTCATATTGGATGAATTGTTAATTAAAAATTTTGATGAAAGATTGGAAAACTTTTTGTCAGTTTTGTACCAAGGAATGAAATGATTTGAAATCCATTGAGAGTCTAATCGATGAAGAAACAGAAGCATTTCATCCTCTTCAATCTTATTAATTTTAACTGAATGCCCACCCTTTCTTCCTTCAACGCGAGTCAATTGAAATTTTACTAGCAAACAATAAACTGGATTCAAAATTTTTCTCAAAATAATTGAAGGGAAAATATAATCCCAAGTAGTATTACTTTGAAATTGATCTAGATTTGACAAAACCTTGTGGAAAAAAGTTGTACCGCTTCGATTGACTCCCATAATTAACACAGGATTATTTATTTTTATTTCTCGAAGCGAGGGAATAAATATCTTATCCAAAAAAAGAAATAGAGAATTGATTAAATAATAAAATGGATAAATGGTTAAAAAAAGAATAGCAAAAACAATTTTTCCACTCCTGAGGAGGACAATTATTGAAATTACAAAAAGACCCAACGTGTTATTTGGGATTTTCATTACAAAGATTTAGCTTTTTTTTGCTTTTGGACTTTTTTTCTTTGTTTCTTTTTTAGCAGAAGTTTCTTTAACAGGTTTATTTTTTAATAGGGATTGTATTTTTGACTTTAATCTTAATTTTCTTTTCTTGTGCTTAATATTGACTAATTTCTTTTTCTTGTTCATTTCCCTTTGTCTCCTTTAAAAACCATTAGATATAATCCAATATGCGCAGCGACAAAAACAATAAAAAAGAAAATTGGAAATAACAAATCATGCCAAAAGTTGCTCATTTTTATACCTACTCAATTAAGTTGTTTAATTAGGAACTGTACTTCTTTGGTTCCTTGCTCCGTAAATTGCGAACCACATTCTAGAAAATCAAATCTTTTATGAAATCTCAATGAACCAGGATTTGGTGGCTGAATATTAACTTCACAAGTGATACTAGAAAAATTATTTAAGTTAGAAAAAGTAATTAGATCAAGATAAAAAGCTGTGCCAATTTTTCTATTTTGAAACTCTGGCATAATTGATATTCTATCAATATAAATAAAATTAGAGTATCTTTTGGACACCCATTGATAATTAGGGCTATCATAATTTTGATCTTCCTTTAAACATAACAAGAATCCTGCAGGCTTTCCATTAAAGATAGCTACTTTTAAATAACAAGAATTTTCAATCAATAATTGAAGTTTATCTAAAGTCAAATTTCCAACCTGGGGCTTATTTAACTGATTACACTCAAAAATAAATTCTAAATAGTTTTTTGAAAAATCTTTGAGTTCAAGCATTGATTATGCTCCAATTAATGGATTGGTTGTAGAAACAGCATTTTCTGCTATTCCAATAAAAAACCAGGTGAAGCCAATAAATAACATCAAAGAAATCATCATTAAAATCATCGCAACTATTGATACGCCGACAGCTCTAACAGTTGATTGAAAATCTAACGCTTGTCTGACTGCTACTGTAAATGCGGCAATTTGAAGAAAAGGGACCATCACTTCAACAAGGCCACCTATGAAAGGAAATATTTTTAAGCCATATAAAAGACCTGGGGCCGAAGCAAAACCTAGAACTCTTAAGAGTTCTCCCGTATTCGAAGATGTAGTAGGCTCAGGTAAAATTTTTGTTCCCACAAAGACAATAAACATAGACCAAATTATCCACCTTACAACACTACCAAGAGCTCCTTGAGCTAAAATAATTGGGTTTAAACTACCAATTATAATACCTTGAACGATTGAAACTAAAATAACAGTCATTAAGGCTTGGTTTGTTAGGGATTTATCGGACTCAACCATTTCGTAAAATGCTACATCCAATGTTATTGCTTTATATAATTTTTGAAAATATGTCATCTGTTTACCTTCTTATAAGCTTCCTTCAATACAAGTGGTATCAAAACCTCCTCTTGTATTATAAATTGTAGTTATTTTTATACGATTTGTTTGAAGCAGTTTTTTCAAGTCTTTATAAATCCTCTTTGTCACTGCTTCTTGATAGATACCAACATTTCTATAACTCACAAAATAATATTTTAATGATTTCAGCTCTACGCACTTACCACCCTCTGGATAATATTCAATGATAACATCTGCTAAATCTGGTAATCCGCTAAAGGGACATACGGCACTAAACTCTCTAGTCTCAGTTACAATATATTGATTAGGACTATCAAAAGAGAAAGATTCTAAAAAATCTGAATTGATAGTATCTTCAGATAAAAAATTAAATTGTCTTCCATCTGCTTTAGGCATTTTCCCCCCAATAAGTACAACCATAGTTGTTACCTTCACTGACTGTAATCGAATATAAAGACTTAAGATCCTTTTTCAAATTGTTCCAAATCCATTGAGCTAATAACTCAGTTGTAGGATTTTCAAGTCCCTGAACTTCATTTAAATATGAGTGATCCAAAATTGAGTGGATTTTTTGATTATATATTTGATCGATATCATAAAAGTCGACTACCCAACCTGATTTAGCATTTATGACATCTTTAATAGTCACTGTTATGTGAAAAGTATGTCCATGTATTTTAGCGCAAGGATGACTTGGATCTATTTTAGTCAGCTTTCTAGCAGCATGAAATTCATATTTTCTTTTTAGTTCAAACATTATTTTATTCCCATCAATTTATGAGTTTGCAAACTTAACTTCCATTTTGGATTTTTAATACAATAATTTACGCATTCTAACGTGCTTTTTTCTATCTCAATCCCATCCATAGGTTGGAGAAAAAAATGATCAAATTTTAATGATTCAAAAATTGAAGGATCAAAATTTTTTTGAGGATAAACTAACTTTAATTCATTCCCAAATTTTAAAACTAGTTTCGAATTTGCTTTTGGACTAACGCAAATCCAATCGATATCATCTGGTGGTAAAATTGTCCCATTGGTTTCAATAGCAATCTCAAATCCTTTGCGGTGTACTTCATCTATCAATTTTTTATCTAATTGTAATAAAGGTTCTCCTCCAGTAAAAACAACAAATGGGCTATCATCTCCCTTCCATAAATTTTCAATTAAAGTTGCTAAGTTTTCTGATTGATATTTACCACCATTTTCACCATCAATCCCCCAAAAGTCAGTATCACAAAACTGACAAATAGCAGTTGATCTATCTTTTTCAAGACCAGACCAAAGATTACATCCCGAAAAACGACAAAAAACTGCAGGTCTTCCAGTGTGAAATCCTTCTCCTTGAAGTGTAAAATATATTTCTTTAATGGAATACATTATTGCAGGATTGGATCAATTAAATTTAACTCCTTAAACCCATTGATTCGCAAAATGCAAGCATCGCATTCTCGACAGGGAAGTCCCCTAATTGGATCATAACATGAATGTGTTAAAGAATAATCTACCCCAAGATTTAATCCCTTTGTAATAATTTCAGATTTCTTCAAATGTATCAAAGGAGTATGAATTCGAATTTTTTGTGACCCTTGGGAAAACTTTGTTGCAAAATTAGCCATTTCTTGAAAAGCATTGATAAACTCAGGACGACAATCTGGATATCCACTATAGTCCAAAGCATTTACACCAATAAAAATATCAAAGATATTGTTGACCTCAGCATAGGCCAGAGCATAGGATAAAAAAATGGTGTTACGCACTGGCACATAGGTGATAGGAATTTCCTCATCCATTTTTCTATTCTTTGGTACTTGAATGTTATCTGTTAACGCAGAATTCCCAAACTGTCTTAAGTCAATAGTTAAAATCTTATGATTATCAATTGATAATTTCTCCAGAATTTTCTTAGCGGCAGAGAGTTCGTATTTATGATTTTGTTCATAATCAAAACTAATGGCATGCACAATAAAATCTTGGTTAGCTTGATATAAGACTGTAGTTGAATCAAGCCCGCCACTAAATAAGACTACACAATGTTTTTTATCTTTTTTCATCAATGGAATATAAAAAAATTAGATTATAAATTAGGCCATAAATAACTTCATCAATGCTAAAAGTCTCTGTAATTATTTCAACCTACAACAAATCAGATTTTCTTGAGAAAGTTTTATGGGGGTATTCCAATCAAACCTATACAAATTTTGAGATTCTAATTGCTGATGATGGTTCAAGTCAAGATCATCAGAGCAAGAATAAATCTAACCTCCTATTAAATAATTTGAAATATCAGTATGTCTATCATAATGATGATGGTTTTAGGAAATGTAGAATTCTTAACCAAGCTATTCTCCAAAGTAAGGGAGAATATTTAATTTTCTCAGATGGAGATTGTATTCCCGATCAAGATTTTGTAAAAAAACATGTATTGCTTGCTGAGAAAAATAAATTTTTGTCTGGCGGACATATACCTTTAAGCAAAAAAAACTCTTCTTCAGTTTCAAAAAATGATATAATCAGTCAACAAGTTTTCAAAAAATCATTCTTGTTTAAAAAAGGTGAAAAAATATCAAAAAAATATCTCAAGCTGATTAAAAATAGTTTCATAGCAAGCATTTTAGATAAAGTGACAATCACCAAACCTACATTTAATGGTAATAACAGTTCTGCTTGGAAGAAAGATATTCTCGAAGTGAATGGGTTTGATGAAAGAATGAAATACGGAGGATTAGATTGTGAAATGGGCTATCGATTAAACAATCTTGGGATAAAAGGGAAACAAATACGACATCAATGTTCTCCATTACACCTTTACCATGATAGACCATATAAGAATGATTTGGATCGCAAGGCAAATCGAGTAATTCGACTTGAAACAATTTCTTCAAAAAAAACATTTACTAACCATGGAATTGAACAAACACAATAATCAAATGACTATCTACTTTGATGTGAAAGAATTGTATTATCTTCCTCAATATCTTCCCATTTTTCACCAATTAATTGAAAGAGGATATGATAAAACGGTATTTGTTTTTCATCATGGAAAATTTGATGACCAAATTCAAAAAATTATTGAATCCAATGGTTTGATTTCAGAATGGGTTCAGAATGATACTGAAGCTAAAGATTTATATATTCATCAAAAACCAAATTGGATATTTTTTGGAAACTCTTTTCCTTTTCTTAGAGAGATTCATGATTACTCCAAGACAGCACAACTTGGCCATGGTGTAGGTCCAAAATCTAGCTATTATTCTAAGTCCTCCACTCCAAATACTGTCCGCTTTGTTGAAGGAGAATATAGAAAAATTAAACTAGAGTCAATGTTTCCAGATGATAAATTTATAGATACAGGATTCTCAAAACTTGATCCTATTTTGACTGGAAGTTCAGAAAGAATTGATATTCAAAAAATTGGATTAACTAACAAAAAAAAGACCATCCTCTATGCTCCTACATTTTATCCAAGCAGTATAGAAAAATTTCCAGAAAATTTTCCTAAAATTTTCAACGAATTCAATATTATTATCAAACCACATTTTTTCACGCACAGCAAGCAGAAATATAGTAATCAACGAAAACGTTTAAAGATTTGGGGGCAGTATGA
>JAFMFP010000056.1 GCA_017856055.1 Fidelibacterota bacterium
TAGATTGATTAGATTTAGTAAACTTTGAAAGAGTATTGTTTAAATCATTCCAAGATTTTGATGCTTGGATATATTTTTTGCTACTCATTAATTAACCTCTTTAGAAGATAAAACTCTATCCTTTCTAAAGGTTCTATTTTCACCAGTTTTATAATCATAAGTCTTTAAATACTTATCATCTATTGAGATTATTTTGATTTTTCGGCTAGATTTAAAGCCTGAGGCAGTTGAATAGTCAATTTCATATGAGCCATTTTCTTTAAATGAGAACTTAACATTAGATGGGTTAAATTCTTTTCGAACTGGAGCTTTTTTCCTCTTGCTACCAGATCCTCGTTTACAGCTCATGCAGACAATGCCAATACCTGAACTTAAGCTGCTATCTTTGAAAGATTTTAAATCTTTTAACTTTTTACATCGATCACAATACTTTTTCTCTCCATCATTAGTTTTTTGAATAGACTCTTGGATTTTATATTGCGAGATATTGATTTTACCATCTTTCTTAAATGTCTCTTTTAACTTTTGATCTAAATACTTTACGGGATTATCAGTAATATTAAATTTGTTTAAACGAATAAAGTTTACACCATAGGTCTCTAGTGTCTTTTGTCGTTCTTCATGTTCTATCGTATAGTAATCCTCATAGTTACCATCAGTAATTAATTCTGAATTTTCAAAATGTTCCTTTAAACCATCGTATTCAATTACACTTTGTTTAGTTTTTCCGTCAGCATTATAAATGACTAAAAAATCTACAACAAACTTAGGGTGATTATATTCTGTGTAGAGTTGCTTAAAGTATTTACCAATAGGAAATTGAGATTTTAATTCCACCTTATCTTTATTTTCTAAATAAAAAGAAGTCTGCTTAAACCAATCTAAAACTTTTGCCTCCATTGGGGAGCTTGGATCTAATTGAGATTTTTTTGGAAGTCTTTCTTCACTGTCATAAATATTATGTATGAACCTAATTGCATTACCAATTTCATTATTAAAGTCATCGGGTTTTTTACTTAATACAAAAACCATTCTTTCTTGAACCCTACTTAAACCTACATTCAATCTTTGAGCTTTTTTATCTCCTAACTCTTCAAGATCAGTTCTTGTTAAGTCAGTTGGGAAAATCCAATTCAACTTATCTTTCTTCTTAGTTGCAACCATTGAATAAAAAACAATTTCTCTTTCTTCACCTTGGCAAGTATCAAACGTCATTATCTTTAAATTTAATTTGTCAAAAAAATAATCTTTGTCTTTATGTTTGGTGATTAAAGTCGTTAAATGTTTCTGTTGATCAGAAAAAGGGGTAATGATCCCTACAGTAGTTTCAGCATCGCTTTCTTTTATTTTTTCTAATTGCTGAATAATATATTTTGCCTCACCATCATTGGTATTGTCAGTTTCTTTATCAATTTCATAATTTAAAACTTCAAAATGAATAATGTCTTTAATTGATTTTGATCTTAATCTAATTGCCTGAAGATCATCGCTGTAAAAAGTTTTTGAACAATAAGCAATATGCTCTGGATATCCTCTAAAATGTTTTTTGAGCATGGCAGCATAATTTGCAATTCTTTCAAAGAAATCCAGGATGGATGTCTTAACGTTAAAGCTCTCAAGTCTTTCAAGCTGAATAGGGTCTTTTGAGATATTATCTTTAAAAACCTTTCTTAAATTATTCAATAAGGCATTGTTTTTAATAGAGGTGGCTTGATAAGATTGTAAGTTACTGAATTGCTTTTTATCCCCTAAAACTAATATCTTTTTGGCTCTAATGATTGCTGGAAATGCTTGAGCTATACTGACCTGAGAAGCCTCATCTATAATTATTAGGTCAAACATACCAATATCAAGATCAATATATTCAGCAAAATCTCTTACACTCGAAATGATGCAAGGAAATGTATTCTTTAGTTTTGAAAACTGTTCTTTTGGAAATTTTTGTTTTGCTCTTATAATTTTACTTAAACTCTTTGCAGTATTTTTATTGGTATCAAAAAAATTAATAATTTTTTCATCGATAATATCAGTCATTCTAGTGGTGTATAATGACTGAGCTCTTTTCATTAAAGTGGCATAATCAAAATTTTCTGAATTATCAAAAATACCAGAAAAGAAATTTTCTAGATTATAATATTTCTTTATAGACTGAAGTGTGTCTTCATCTATTAAAGCAATTTTATTTTCAAATAAGGTGTCAATATCATTTTCTTTAATACCAAGTTTTTTTGCCTGTTCTTGATTATCATAAACAATATTTAATGTGTGTTTATATTTTTTAAAGAAAGCTAGCTGATCTTTGATTGAAGCATAATCTTTATTGTCTTTAATAATTTTTATTAAAACTTCATGATCAAATTTATTTTTATTACAAAATGCAAAGAATGACTCTATATATTCTTTGAATGCTTGAAGATTAACATCGTCTTTTTTAAGATTAATTGAATCTGTGTAGCCAATATTTTTTACAATATCTTCCTCAATTTTTTGAATTTTTCCAGATTTTAGGAAGCCTCCTAATAGGCCACTTGTGAGTTTTCTATACTCAGAAATTTTACTATCTAAATATTGCATAGATTTTTCACTAATCTTATCTATTAAATAAAAAATCTTTGTCGCCTTTACATTCTCACCTACAAAGTTGTGAATTGCA
>JAFMFP010000057.1 GCA_017856055.1 Fidelibacterota bacterium
ATGACCAAAGAGGATTTAGCTGGTATTTTGTATGATTCTTTACGTCAAAAAGTAATGAAATTAGATCCGTCTACCATTATTTATCCTGCTCATGGTGCTGGAAGTGCCTGTGGAAAAAAAATGAGTAGTGAAACTTCAGATACATTAGGCAATCAACTAGAAACCAATTATGCTTTAAGAGCAGATATGACCAAAGAGGAATTCATCGCTGAAGTCCTTGATGGTTTAGGAGATCCTCCGGGATATTTTTCAGCAAATGTTCGTTTAAATCAAGAAGGATATGAGCATGTTGATACTCTCTTGTCTCAATCAAATGACAGCTATCTTTCTCCAGATCAGTTTGAAGAATTAGCCAATCAAGAGCATCCTTTAATGTTAGATGTAAGAACCGTAGAGGAATTTTCTAGGGCACATATCCCTAATAGTATTTTTGTAGGACTATCAGGTCCATTTGCTCCATGGGTAGGGGAGTTAATTGTCGATGTTCAAACGAGTATTCTATTAATTACCAATTCCAAAGAGCAATATGAAGAAGCTCGTATTCGTCTTTCAAGAGTAGGATTTGATAATGTTCTTGGAACCCTAGAAGGGGGAATCGATGCTTGGGTAGCAGCGGGAAAAGAAGTGGCTTCTTTAGAAAATATTTCTCCTGAAGAATTTATGGGTACCTATCAAGGTAAAAATATTTTAGATGTACGTAGTGATAGTGAATTTTCTATTAGTGCAATGCCAACGGCCAAGCACATTGCTTTGAATAAATTGAATCTTCAAATGGATCAGCTTTCGAAAGAAGATACTACCTATTTATATTGCGGAAGTGGGTATCGTTCTGTGATATCATGTTCTATTTTGAAATCGCGTGGTTATCATAACTTAATCAATGTCCAAGGGGGTTTTGGGGCATTATCGAAGTTAATGCAATAGTATTGTTAATTTGCTCAAATTAACGTATTATCAAGCCAATATTTATGAATATTGAACAAATAAAAGAAACAATCACCACCGTTTATGATTATCCAATTAACGGAATTGTTTTCAGAGATATCACCACTTTATTAGAAAATCCAGATGCCTTTCGTTCTACTGTAAAAATTATGGTAGATAAAGTTGCTCATTTAGACTTTAATAAAGTTGTGGGTATTGAATCACGTGGTTTTTTCTGGTCAGCTCCCTTAGCTTATGCAACTAAGGCTGGTTTTGTTTTAGCTAGAAAGCCGGATAAATTACCTCGAGAAACTGCTTTTCGTGAGTTTACTTTAGAATATGGAAACACCAGTGTCCACATTCATAAAGATGCGATTCAACCTGGAGATAAAGTCTTAATCGTTGATGATTTAATTGCTACAGGCGGTACTGCCTTAGCCACCGCGGAAATTTGTGAAGAATTAGGTGCAACAGCTATCCATACGATCGCATTAATTGATCTTCCTGCATTAGGAGGTTCAAAAAAGATTGCTGAAAAATATGGTGAAGTGATTACTTTGATAGATTACTAAGTTACTCAAATAAAGAACTAAACTTAGCAAACCGAAGCAAATTTCCATTGAGAATCATTTCCCCATTTCGTAAAGCTTGCTTTCCATCCTTGGTTTTTAAAAGAATACTTTTCCATACGTTTGAATCAACTGTCACTATGACATCATAATCCTCAGAAAATGAATTAGTAATTTCTGCGATTTGATTTCGTATTATGACTCCATATTGTTCTTGAGTATCAGGGAAATTGAATCCTACTCGAAGAAATTCTCCTTTAGCCTTTTCAATATTTAAACGAGTAGGCATCGATTCAAAAAAGGCTCGTAATGGAACAGAATTGGCATCGGTTGGACTAATCAAATAATCCTCAAAGGTTTTTCCATTTCGCAATTCGAGTGCTTCAGAAAAATAATAATTTCTAGCAATAGGATTCTCTTCTAAAGAACCTAAAGTTTCCAAGGAATGTATATAGCGATTGACAATCAATGGATCCTGAGGAAATACACTAAAACCGATATCAGATAATTCGGCTGCCCATTGATAATTATTTTCTTCCATTGCTTGATCAATTTGAAGAAAGAGTTGCTCTTTACCTCCAAGCATCTCAATGAAATTTTGACTTCTTTCAAAATGGGATAAAGGCTCAAGGTTAACCGCTTTTCCATCAAAAAATCCTAAATAACCATTATAGACATTGCGAATACTCCAACTGACTTTTCCATATTTTTCCTCTAAATCAAACTGATTATCAAAAAAGTCTGGATAAATAAAGTTAGAAACAAGCTCATCCGGAGTCATTCCTTGATTCATTCCTCGAATGACGTAATCATGAATATATTGAATGGCATCTCGATAGACAGTTAAACGACGATCAATCTCTTCGTTATTGGATAAGTAAGGCCCATGACAACTCAAGAGATAATCTGCTTGATAAGCGCGCATTTTATCCACGGATTGATACCATTTCTTGGTATCACGATAACTACTTCCTCGAATCGTATACAGATTGGGAAAACGCATGTAATAATTATCTCCCGCAATTAACAGTTTTTTATCAGGATAATAAATGAGAATCTGATCATCAGTTTCTCCAGGAGCATGTTGCACTTCAAGAGTTATTCCTGCAATCGTAATGGTACTCTTCTCTCCAACAAAAAAATCAGT